>NJBO01000006.1 GCA_005223075.1 candidate division TA06 bacterium B3_TA06
GGGGGAGGCCTTGTAGAACCCTTTCGTATCGCAGAGGCTGAACTCGGTCATAATCAGAGACAGGGTTGTGCGGCAATGACCTCAGATGGCCATTTTGCTGTAGCCTGGATAGACGGCATAGCCTCCGGCGATCCCGATGATCCTGATGATCAAGAGCCGGAGCTTTTCGTCCGCTTCTTTGACCGGGATGGAAATCCAATGACCGAGGCTTATAAGATTACAAAGCTTGCGGACACCTCGTGGATTTGGCACCCTTGCCTTGAGATGGACACGGTAGGCAACACCATCCTGCTTTGGGAAGAGAGGAAGACTCGGGGCAAGGAGGAGCCTTCTTACGTGTGCTTTCAGCACTTTGCACCTGGCGGCAACCCTGTTGGCTCTGCGCACACCTTGGTTGCTCGCGCACTCTTAGGTAAGCAGACGCCGCCATTCAGCCCGATTGACCTCAGCCTCAACAATAATGAGGAGTTCGTGGTTACCTGGTGTGAGATAGAGCCTGGCCCCCCTACTTACAAGAACTACGTGTGGGTGGAGCGCTTTGATATGGAGGGTGATCCTAAGAACCGGCCCTTCCTGGCTTGTGATGAGGAGTGTGTATTCTTCTATTATCCCAGGGTGGCGTTGAACGACGAAGGCGACGTGGTGGTAACCTGGCGTGATCAGCTTACTCCTTTTTATTCTGACACGGCGTATCAACGGTTCCAGGTGTTCGATGCCGCAGATGAACCAATCCTGTCGTGGAGGTCCAGGGGGCATCTCTTGGATTATGAGGAGCACGACGACTGGGACCCCCAGTTCTTTTGGCTTGAGGATGAGCGTTTCGTGGCGTTCTGGCGAAGATCTATAGATTTAAATTTATGGGGGCTTATGGGTCGAGTGTTCGTGCATCGCGGGTTGGCGCGGCATCCCATACGCTTGGTGATGCTTGATCCTCACGAAGTTGGAGCCTGGGAAAAGATGTTCTCAGTTGCCTTTTCTTCGGATGGGCGGTTTGCTGAAACGCATCTTCGAAGGAGTGAGTTACACGAAAACTGGTGGTGGGAGCGTCCGGGTGGCATAATTGGAGAGATTCGAGACAAGGAGGTTTGGCGACAGACTAACCTCTTCGAGTATACGTTACCCTTCGAAAAAGATACCGCACAGGGAATTAACCCCGTATGGATGGCTTATTTTGTACCTGCCGTAGGGGTGTGCGATGACCGAATCGTGTGGGTATATCCCCATTCCACGCCCGATAGCATCTGTGAGGCCTGGGCCATGATCACCGACTGGGACATGGGGGTAGGGGTGGTTGAGCAGCCGATTGTTGAAAAGCCGCCCAACTGGGAAGTGATAACCTCCATCGGTTCTCAAATAGTGCTGCGATATCAAGATAGACCCGATGGCTTTCGAGCTTCAATCTTCGACGCCTCAGGCCGCAAGGTGGATGAGGTGCACGCAACTGAATCCTCTGGAATGATTATCTGGGGGAGGTGTTACGGGCCTGGTGTTTACTTCATCGTGCTGAAGTCCGCGGGAGCGACCAAGGCGCAGAAGGTAGTGTTGATTCGGTAACCCTCTTCCCAGCCCTCTCCCGGTAGGAGAGTTCGTAGGGGCTGACCTCAGCGCGCCCCCTTCGGGTGTCAGGTCAGCCCGAATAATTAAACTTCGGGCAATCAATTAATCCACCTTATTCCCCGCCCCCTTAATCCCCCTCCACCAAGGAGGGGGAATTTCCTCTCCCAGTGGGAGAGGAATAAAAGGTGAGGGTACACCCAGCTTTTTTTACCCCAGACGTCTGCTCCGCATCCGCCCGGGGACCCCGAACAATCAGCTGTGAGCCGATCGCTGTGAGCGTCACCCCTTGACCCCTTCATTTTACAATTTACAATTTGCATTTTGACTTTTGCACCGGAGGGCGACGCTTGCGGAGCTATTCGCATTTTAAAATTTGCATTTTGCAATTTGATATTTGCAATGGCGACGCAGTCGCGCCCTCTGCCGTCAGCTGTCCGCTGTGAGCTGTTATTTGTCCCACTTTTTTACCCCAGACGTCTGCTTCCCGCCCCATCATTTTGAAATTTGCATTTTGTCCGAAGGACGACGCTTGCGGAGTAAATTTGATATTTGCATTCGCGACGAAGTCGCGTCCCCTGCCGTCAGCTGTGAGCTGTCAGCTGTGAGCGTCACCCCTTGACCCTTCCATTTTACACTTTGCACTTTGACTTTTGCACCGGAGGGCGACGCTTGCGGAGCAATCGCATTTTAAAATTTGCAATTTGATATTTGCAATGGCGACGCAGTCGCGCCTTTGTCCATCTTTTGTCCCACTTATTCGGCATCGGACCCGCAAAATGTCCACCTTTTGACCAACTTTTGACCACCTTTTGACCAGCATCTGACCAGCTTTTTTGTGACGAGTTGGACTCAAACCTGACGCGCTGTGGGTATCTCCATGGGGATAAGTGGAAAACCTGTTGGTGAACCTACGGAGGTCCAAGAGAGTAGGATCGAGTAGCCCTTGTCTTGTAAGGGTCAACAAGAACGGCGTTCGCAGATATGGATCAGGCATGATGTAGTGTGTTTTGCCTCCTTAAGTCCCGTCTCCAAGAGACTTGACAGATCCTTAGTTTTGTTGTATAATTTTATAATAGAGGGCGGACGTGCCCTAGAGAATGTGGAAATCCATTCAAGGAGGTTTGCTATGAGAAAAGTCGTGCTTGTAACTATAATCCTTGCAAGCGTGGCCTTTCCCTACAATACCGTTTTAGGAAATCGCGGTACCTTCAGGGTTTACTCCGGTGCCTGCGAGGATATGGGGATGCTTACCATCGACCTGAACGTCTTCGGGACGATGATGAACATCGACTCGGTGGTTGCTCCGGATACCGTTTCCAGCACTGCTCAGCTTACAGAGGTTCTGCCCTATGTGGCCCTATCCTTTACTCCCTGGCACTACCTTGAGTTTTCGCTATGGGGACACGGGCGTTACGCGACCTTCGGGAACTACACCTCCAGTACGGCAGAGCTCTACAACGATCTCGGCCTTTCCGTTAAGGGGGGAGTGCCCATATACTTCAACAAGGCAAAGAATGTCTACCTTGCACCGGGTATCGACGGATTTGCCTACATGCAGGGTCTGGGTACGAGCGTCTTCGGCTTCGGCGGCAGAGGGCTTATGACCCTCAGACTTAACTGGCTTGGGATGCATCTCAACGGCGGCTACGAGTACCTTACCGGATCTACCAGCCCAGGATACGTGCTCACGGGCGTAGGCTTGGAGGTTTGGCCTTTCAGTTTCGCCGGCCTTATAGTCGACGGCACGGCCAGGATTCCCCAGGATTCACTCTCTCAATTTACCAATTTCCTTTATGTAACCCCTGGTTTGCGCCTCGGTTTCGGAGGCAGGGCTACGAAGTTTAACGTCAATCTGGGTTGCGAGCTCGAGCCTATGCAGACGCCTTTCCGCTGGCACGCCTTGGCTGGAGTCGGTATCGGCTTCAATCTCATGCCAACAGCCGAGGGATACATAAACGGTATCGTCGTTGATAAGGTCACTCAGAAGCCTGTTGCTGAGGCCAAGATCTGCATAGAGGGGCATCCTGGGATCGATACCTACGTTACCGGTACAGACGGGCGTTTCTCGGTCGAGTACCCGGAAGGAACCTTCTTCCTTGTGGCCGAGCATCCTGATTACGTGACCACTCGCATCGGCTCGGAGCTGATCGAGCTTGAGGGCGGTACAGTGATGCTGGAGCTCGCTCCCATTACTGGAGGAGCTACGGTTGTTGGAACCGTGGTAGATGCCGTTAACAACGCCCCGGTTCAAGCGGTGCTCCGTTTCGTCAGCATAACCGGGGATACGGTTCTTTCTTCTTTCAAGAGCGATGCTGTGTCCGGTTACTATCGTGCCGTTGTGCCTGCGGGGACCTACCGCGTTGACGCGGAGGCCGCGGGTTACAAGAAGACCCACAAGAGCATGATACTTGAGGATACCGATGAGGTGGTGGTTGACTTTAAGCTGGAGCGTGTGGCCCCCCAGGCCCCTCCGCCGCCCATAGCCTTCCGGTCGATCTACTTCGGACGCGGTGAGGCCGGTCTTTCCCCACAAGACTATGCCCCACTCAAGGAGGCTGTTAGCGTCCTTAAGGCGCATCCTGAGGTTAAGGTACAGCTTAGAGGCTATACCGACAGCGTAGGGGATGCCGCATCCAACCAAAGGCTCTCTCTTCGCAGGGCCCAGTCGGTGCGTGATTTCCTGATCTCTAACGGCATCTCGCCTGATCGTATCGGAGTCGTTGGTTATGGTGAATCCCATCCGCGCGGCGACAACCGTACACGCACAGGACGTGATCTCAATCGGCGCGTAGATATCGTGGTTATGTAAAGAGCCGATCTTTATCTCTAGGAGGCCTAAGATGAAAAGGATCATCACGCTTGCTGTGCTCCTTGGGGCAGTGGTTTCGATTGCAACACAGGTGCCGTATGAGACCATCACCAGGGAAGAAGGCGTCTATCTTCTGGAACTGGCAGGTGTCGGGTTCGCTTTTGATGATCAGGATACCCTCATGCAACCTGAGACCTTTATGATTAAGGTGATATCACGCGTTCAGGAACTTGAGTCTATGTCCACACCTGAAGGTGGTTTGCCTGTTCGTCAGAAGGTTCTGGTTAAGCCTTCTGCTATCCGGGTGGGGTATACAACCTACCCCCTTGATGTGGTTGAACTCAGCTCTACCTATGTTGAGGCGAACGTATACTCCGGCAAGGTTACCGAACTGGGCGAGTTGGTTGCCGAAGAACGTATAGGTAAGCTTCAGGTGTCGTTTGCTATCTTCACAGGGCTTCCCGGCGGTAAGGGCACTCTCATGCTGGGTGAGAAGAGCTATTCTATCTTCTTCTATCAACCCGAAGCCCTGGATGGTTTCTATAGGTGGGCACCAGAGTTCGAGTAGCAAGATTTGCTTAAGCTAATCCTGCTGTTTTCAGCAGCGTTTTGGGGAGATACCCAGGTGCGGGAGTGGGCAGCGGTTGATGCTTACTACGGAGTAGGGTTGCCTTTATGTAATCGGCTTAACGTTGTTGAGTTTACCTTGGGGTTGTCTTATATAGGGATTGGTTCTTCAATTGTCGAGTCCTACGGCTTTGGCTCTCGCGACAGCGGTCAGTTCATCGGTTCACTCCTGCCTTTGCATGTGAGTGTTCCGATCTATCAGAAGATAGCCTTCTGGAGGAACGATGCATTTTTCAAACATTTCATCGCCTTCAATGTTCGCGGTTCTGGTTGGGGGCAACGCTACGATGTGCTCGGCCCGCTGTCTTTCATCCTTGAGCGTCGCTGGAGGGCCAAAGCCCCTTATCTTGTTTTTGAACTTATGGGACGCTGGTCTCCGGTGAGGATGGTGGGTCTGCAGGCTACCCTGGGGACGTTGATTGTAAAGGATGCTGCTGAACGAATCTACCTCACCCTTGGGATATGCATAGGCACTGCTGGCCCTGCATCGAAGTATAAGATCGGACCCCGTCTTGAGGTAGCCGGGGTCGTGTTCGATGATGCCATCGGTGGAAACAGCAACGGTATCCTTGAGCCTGGTGAGGAGGGCCGCCTTCTGGTTTTCCTGGTTAACCGCGGCTTGAAGGATTCAGATACAATCTTCCTGAAGGCTGTGATGCGAGACCCTCAGCTGTCGGAATATCTTACTATTTTGGATACCACAATTCCCCCTCTGGGGGCTAACCGCTCGATTGAGGTTTCTTTACCTGTCGTTGCCGGGGATCGTTTGCCTGCCCTTCCTTTGCGGCTGCGCGTGTGGGGCAAAGATTCACAGGGTAATATGGTATCCCCGGCCAATATCGAGATCCCTACTGTGGGTTCGTGAGTGCTATAGAGTGGTTCAGGGTCGATGATCGCTTGATCCACGGCCAGGTAATGGTGGGGTGGGTTCTTGTGTTGGATATCCCAAGGATAATCCTGGCCAACGATCGAGTTGCAACCGATGCCTGGCATCAAGATACTTTAAGGACTGTAGTAACCTCCTTTTCTGAGGGTGTGAAGCTGGAGATGCTAAGACTTTCAGAAACAGTTGCTTATGTGGAGAACAATCGCCTCAAAGGCCGCCAAATGATTCTTGTGGAGTCCGTTAGCGACGTAGAGGCCCTCTATCGCCAGGGCTTGTCCTTGCCTGTGCTTAACCTTGGCGGCGTTCATTCACGCCAGGGGCGAGAGAAGTTCCTTTCGTTCCTCTATCTTGACTCAAGCGAGATCGAGGCTATACTGAGGTTGAGCCGTAAGGGCATTAAGGTAATCGCCCGGGATCTTCCAGGCTCAAGGGCCGTTGACGTGGTGAAATTGATTAAACGCAAGAGGAGATAGTGAACCCGCAACTTATCATAGCGGTTTTATGCGTCCTTTCCGGGTTGTTGATGCTGAATAAGTACTCAGTTGGGGAGTTCGGGGTTTCACAACCACTTGTTTCCGCATCTTTGTGGGATTTACAGCCTGGGTGGTTGTATGGGCGCTGCTAAGATTCTAAAGAACTTCATTGCGCAGCTTTTTGTTCAGAACCTGTGGAACTTTGAAAGTGAGCAGGGGCCTGGGATGGCGTTTGTGCTTTCGGCTCGTTCCAGAAAGAAGGCGGTGATTCAACCTCCACAATCTACGTTCAACACCAACCCTTACCTTGCCTCTTTCCTCACCGGGGTTCTTGTTCGGGAGCAGAACAAGGAGGGGATAGAAGGGGTTTCATCCCTGCTGATGGAGTCCTGGTTCGTTTTTATCCCTTGTTTCGCTATCTCGCTTGTTTTTGCGCTTCTCAGGATCTCGCCTCTGTTCAATCTTTTGGTTAATCTTCTTGTTGTAGTTGTGCTGGGGATTATTTTATGATTACACTCGAGGTTATCATCCGCAACAAGATAGGACTGCATGCGCGTCCGGCGGCCCAGTTTGTCAAGGTAGCTGAGGGTTTTAAGTGTGATATATGGGTTACCAAGGACGGTATTCGGGTTAACGGCAAGAGCATCCTCTCGCTTCTTACCCTGGCCGCCGAGGAGGGGAGCCTGGTTTTGCTTGAGGCTGAGGGCCTGGATGAAGCAGAGGCCCTTGAGGCGTTAAGGAATATACTCCAGGAGGATGGTGAATGATTATCCTGCGTGGTATTGCGGTTTCAGGCAGCATAGGGATGGGTAAGGCGTTCCTTTTTACCTCCAAGCCGCCTGAACTTAGACGCGTTCGTATCCCGGAGAAGAACATCCAGACGGAGCAGGAACGCCTTGAGGCTATGCTTACCTCAACCAGAAAAGAACTTAAAGAATTCCAGGCTGGTATTCGCAAATCTCTTGGTCCGGAGTTCGCGGATCTTCTTGAGGTGCAGATACAGATCCTTTCCGATCCCTCGTTGCTTGAGACCTGCAAGCGCAATATCAGTGAGGCCTACAGTGCGGAGTATGCGTTCAGCAAAGCGGTAGCAGAGATTGCCAGGCCGCTCCTTGATGCGAAGGATGGGTTGTTTAAGGAACGTCTGGTCGACATCGAGGATATTACCAATCGTGTTCTGCGCAATCTTCTTTCCCTGCCCTCGGTTTCTATAATCGACGCGCCCCGCGATTCGGTGGTGCTAGCACATAACATTCCGCCTTCGGAGATAGTGCTCCTCGATCCCAGAAGGGTCAGGGGTCTGGCGACCGAGATAGGGGGGCGAACCTCTCATGTTGCCATTATCGCCAGGGCGTTGGAGATACCGGCCGTCCTCGGCGTAGAGCATCTCTTGGAGAAACTCAAGGACGATGAGCAGGTGGTGGTGGACGGTCAGCGTGGACAGGTTGTGCTTGCCCCTACCGAGCACCGCGTCTCGATATACGCTGCTGAGATACGGGAATACGCCGCCCGTCGCAAGAGACTTTTCGATGAGGCCAAGCAGGCACCTATCACCCTGGACGAACGCAAGATTGATATCTCAGCCAATATAGAGCTGACGAGCGAGATTGGTGCCTTAAAACGCTATGGAGCGCAGGGGGTTGGGCTTTTCAGGACGGAGTATGTCTTTCTTACCAAACGCCGGTTTCCATCGGAGGAGGAGCAGTATCGTATCTACAGCGAGGCGGCGATCCAGCTGAAGCCGCATCCGGTGATCATACGAACCCTGGATATCGGGGGCGATAAGGTGTTGCCCGGTTACGAGGAGGCAAATCCCTTCCTTGGCTGGCGTGCGGTGCGATTTCTCTTCGACAACGAGGATATCTTCCTTGCGCAGCTGCGAGCCATACTTCGCGCTTCAGCTCACGGCAATGTGAAGATCATGTTTCCCATGATCTCAGATCTCTCCGAGATCAAGCGAGCCAAGCTTCTCTTAAAGAGGGCCCGCGAAGAGCTCGAAAGCAAAAAACAGAGGTTCGATCCCGATATGGAGGTGGGAATCATGGTGGAGGTTCCCTCCGCAGCCCTTATGGCCGACCGCATGGCGAAGTATGTTGATTTCTTCAGTATTGGCACGAATGATCTTACCCAGTACACATTGGCGGCGGACAGGGGGAACGAGAAGATTTCGCTCCTCTTCAACCACTACCATCCGGCGGTACTGCAGCTTATAAGACGGGTGATCGGTGCCGGACACAAGGCTCATATCTGGGTGGGTGTATGCGGGGAGATGGCTGCCGAAGCCCTTGGCGTGGCTTTGCTTATAGGGTTAGGAGTTGATGAGCTTTCAATGACCCCAGGTGCCGTTCCTGTTGCCTGCAAGATCATACGCAACGTTAAGGTGGAGGAGTTGCGCCGCATTGCCAATCGCGCGGTGGAGTACTCTACACCGGTGGAGGTCATCCGCTACCTGCGCAGGGAGCTGAGTCGGAAATACCACGATCTTGCTGTTCTGTTCCTTGAAAGGAAGAACGTATGCTATCCTTAGTGCGATCGATTCCTGACCAGCTTGAGTATGGCTGGAAGGCTGCCGGGGCAGTTGTCCAGGGCATTCCCAAGGGTCTTCCCTCGATTCTTGTCGTCTGCGGCATGGGCGGATCAGGGGTCTCCGGCGATCTGATTCGAGGACTTTTACTTCATACCTCACCCGTCCCGATAGAGGTCGTTAAGGACTACACCCTGCCAGGCTGGATCAAGAACCAAGCCTTTGCGGTGCTCATAAGCTACTCAGGAGACACGGAGGAGGCGCTGGCTTTGTGGGAGGCTTTGACCGAGCGGGGAGTCCAACGTTTGGCAATAACCTCAGTGGGGAAGCTCAAGGAACTGGCCGAGGCGGAGAGCGTTCCGACGGTCACAGTACCTTCCGGAATCCCGCCGCGCGCAGCGGTAGGTTATCTCTTCGCGCCGCTTCTGCGGCTGGTTGATTACTGGAATCTGTATCCTGAGGCAGAACAGGAACTTACTGCAACCCTCGAGCTTTTGCGTTCACGTATGTCGGAATGGGAAAAAGAAACAGAGAAACTCGCCCAATCCCTGAAGGATCACTTTCCCATCATCCACTCGCTCGACCAGCGTTTTGCCGCCGTCGCGTATCGCCTTGTCTGTCAGCTCAACGAGAATGCCAAAGTCCTTGCGCACGCTCACGTGTATTCAGAGATGAACCACAACGAGATAATGGGCTTTGAGGGCGGGGTGGACGAGAACATCGCATTAGTCGTTCTCGATCCTGGAGATGAGTTCATTCACCACCGCAACCGCAAGCGGGCCAGGATCGTGGATAGGATTCTTCCTTCCTCAATCCCGCGCTTGGTGATTCATGCCGAGGGTGAGAGTCTGCTCGATAGGTTTTTCTCCCTGTTGGTCAAAGGCGATCTTCTGAGCGTCTTCTTAGCTGAACTCCGTGGTGTTGATCCCTTACCTGTTGCATCCATTGACCGGCTGAAAAAGGAGCTTTCATGAAAGTCCTGATACCCGCAGGAGGCAAGGGAATAAGGCTCAGACCTCACACCCTTTATACACCCAAGCCGCTTTTGTTCGTTGCAGGTGACACCATAATCGGTCACATCTTCTCTCTGCTCGACGGCCTTGAGATCGAAGAATACCGCATCGTCTACTCACCGGAAACCTCCCTTCCACGTTCGCTCAAGGAAGCATACCCTGACCGCAGCTTTTCCTTCTGGGAGCAGGCTGAGCCATTGGGGCTGGGGCATGCGGTGCTGCAGGGTCTTACCGAGCTCGGCGACGAACCCATCCTTATCCTTCTCTCCGATACCATCATCCCCTTCGACATTCAGAAAGCTATTTCCGATCTCGGTGAGAACGAAGGCTTCCTTGTTGCCAAGGAGGTTGCCGATCCTCGCCGGTTCGGGGTGATGGAGCTTTCCGGAGATTATGTTTCCAAGGTGGTTGAGAAGTCTGAGGATCCGCAGAGCAATCTAGCCATTTCGGGTATCTACTATCTATCCTCTGCCAGGCGTTTACGTGAGGCTTTGGAGGAGCTGATTGCCAAGGATCAGCGTACGCAGGGAGAGTACCAGCTGACCGACGCGTTGTCTATCTTGATTGAAAGAGGGGAGAAGCTGAAGCCGGTCAAGGTGGATACATGGCTGGACTGCGGTACCCCTGCAGCGTTGCTTGAGGCAAACCGGGCACTCTTGAAGCTGAGAAGCCGCGTTGTTCCTGTTGAAGGTTCGCTCATCAAGCCGCCCTGCTGGATCGGTGATGACATAACCATTGAGAACTCCATCATCGGCCCTAACGTTTCAATTGCAAAAGGTGCGGTGGTTCGCAACTCGATCGTCTCCGAGTCCATCATCAACGCAGGTGCTCAGATTGAGGGGATGGTTATCAAAGATACTATAGTAGGGGAGAGGGCTGTTCTTAGGCGCTCGCCTTCTTCGCTAGACGTTGGCTCTTTCTCTCGCCTTGAGGGCTTCTAGCGCCTCTCCGGCCACGTAGATAGATCCGGAAATTACAAACAGGCCGTCTGCATCCAGGGAATCAAGGATATCTTCTACACCATCTGCCACAGAATCCATACAACGGCAATTTCGATGCATCTTCCGACAGAGCTTCAAGAGGTTCTGCGTCGACTCAGCCCTGGGTAGCTTGGCCTGCGTAACATAGATTTCACTGAAGAACGGGGCCAGGGTCTCAATAATCCTGCGTTTCTGTTTGTGCCGTGTGATTCCGATAAGCAGGATGCGGCGGGGATAGCTTGCGAAATGCCTGTCCAGGGTTTTCCTTAAGGTTGCTGCCGATTCGGGGTTATGAGACATGTCAAGGATAACGGCAGGACGATCTTGGATGATTTCGATGCGCGCAGGCAGCTTCAAGTTTGCAAGAGCCTTATGGACCTTTTTCTCTTTGATTTCATGGATCAGCATTTCTGCGGCGGCGATCGCTGCCGCCGCGTTCTCTATCTGGTGGGTGCCGATAAGCGGCAGAGTGAACTCCGTATCCAGCGTGAGTCCTTGATAGTGCATCTTCAAACCGTTCAGGTTATCCTCGATCGTTTGGGCGTTAAAGTCGTCCTGCCACCAGATTCCTTTCGCACCTCGTTCCTGGACGGCCTCTTTAATCACGGATCTTACCCTTGGTCGTTGAGCGGCTATTACCGCAGGCTTGCCAGGCCTCAACACCCCGCACTTCTCCCTTGCGATTCTGGTTAAGGTCTTGCCGAGCATCTTGGTGTGGTCGTAGCCGATGCGGGTGATTACCGAAATCTCCGGCTCGGTCACGTTGGTTGCATCCAGCCTGCCGCCCACCCCTATCTCCAGAACGTTGACGCTGGTTCCCTCTTCCAGGAAGTAGAGGAAGGCTGTGGTGGTCAGGGCCTCGAAGAAGGTGATGCGCGGCTCGTGGGCAAGGATTGCGGGGCGCAGAGTATCTAAAATCGAAGCAAAGCGAGTAGCAGGTATCTGCCGATCGTTGACTCCTATCCTTTCGCGATAATCCAGAAGATGGGGAGAGGTATATAGCCCCACCCTTTCACCGTGATCCTGAAGTATCTTGGCCAGCATTATTGCGGTAGAGCCTTTGCCCTTTGTGCCGGCCACCAGCGTTACCCTTTTCAGCTGCTTTTGTGGATTACCTATCTTTGAAAGAAACTCAAAGTAGTTATCAAGCTTGAAGGAGTAGTTGCGGTAAACCCAGCGCTCGTAATCAATCAGAGTGGAAAGAAAATCAATAGCCTGCGGGTAGTTCACTTCTCGCTCGGTTGCGTTGTCTTACGCCAGCCTAGCCCGATGTGATCGAAATCCCTTCTACCGCGAGGTAGGGAAGGAGGTAGGAGTAGACCCTGGTCAGTTTCTTACTGATTCCGCTGATATTGCCGATTGCATCGAACACGTTGCCTGCGATCATTGTGTTGGTGACAGGGTAGGAGAGCCTTCCGTTGCGGATGTAGAAGCCGCCCTTGACCGTGCCTGAGAAGTCGCCCGAGATTGGATTCGCGTTGCCTGAGAATCTTGTAACCAGGATGCCTTCCTTGATGTCGCGGATGAGTTGCGCTTTAGTCGCCTCGCCAGGGGATATCACCAGATTTGTGGTACCGATTCCGGGCAGAGATCGGTAGCCGCCCGAGGCGTGGCCTGTTGTGGCTCGTCCTTCGCGGTTCGCGGTGTAGCTGTTGTAGAGGTAGGTTATCAGTTTTCCTTTGTTTACGATCTTTATCGTCTGGTGAGGTTGTCCTTCTCGGTCAAAGGCCGAGGATGCGATACCATCTTTAAGCAGGCCGTCGTCAACTATGGTTAACTTCGCAGAGGCTACACGCAGCCCAAGTTTGCCTGCCAGTTTACTCATGCCCTTCTGAACGTTCTGTGCGTTTATAGAGTAGGTTAGAGGAAAGAGCAGGGTTTCGGCAACGGCCACCGGCGAAAACAGCACCGTTCCCTTAAACGAGCGGGCGGGTTTTGCGCCCAGGGAACGGATCACGTTTTGTGCGA
Source organism: candidate division TA06 bacterium B3_TA06 (assembly GCA_005223075.1). Lineage (NCBI taxonomy): Bacteria > candidate division TA06 bacterium B3_TA06. The sequence continues at coordinate 12,838 of NJBO01000006.1, forward strand.
ACCGCCTTGCCAGGGGTTCTATCTTGATGCCTGTAAGCCTCAGTGAACCGTCAAACTGGAAGTCGAAGGCCGAGACCTCATCGGCTTCTCTGGCCATCCCCATGATCATTGCGGTGATGGAGCTTCCCTGCTCGGATGCCGCCAGGCCGTTGGAATTGAAGATTGCCTTCTCGCCCGTGTTGACAAACACACCGCCTGAGTCCACAGTTACCCTTCTGTCGTAGTCCTTGGCGGCTTTAAGCAGCCGCTTGGCCATGGCGATGGCTTCTTTGAGGGGCAGCTCTGCCAGCCTTGGATCGTAAAGTCCTTTAAGGGCAGATAGCTTGCGTGGCTCGGGGATAATCTGGAACTTGTCGGTAAGATTGGCCGAGGCCAGCGCAAGAGCCTTCGTGCATAGTTCCTCAAAGTTTGCCTCATCAAGATTGTTGTCCGAGGCAAAGCCGAGTCTTTTATTCTTGATTACCCGCAGACCGATTCCTTCTCCGGGATGGGATTTGGCGGTTTTGATTCTGTTGTTCTCAAGCCAGACCTCACGGCCTTCAAACCTCTGGCCGAACGCCTCGGCCTGGTCTGCGCCCTTGGCAAGAGCGCAGCGGACGAGTTCTTCCAGCCTATCAACCAACTCAGCCATGACGACCTCCGATGATAGCCTCGCAGCGAACGTAGGCTCCTCCTGCATCTACCTTTGCTCTCTGGAACTTGCCGCAGTAGCCGGCACCTAAAGCCCAGCGAAACTCCTTACTGATTGCGTCCACGCTCGCAAGCACATCGAACGCGTTGCCCGAGATGGTTACGCCGCGGAAGGTCTTCTTTCTCTTGCCCTTCTCGATCAGGGTCGCCTCCTGCACGCCGAACATGAACTCGGCGTTGGCGTCGGCCTGACCGCCGCCCGCGCCTTCAAGAAGAAGTGCCCGGTCGGTGGAAGCCAAGAGCTTGGCAAGACTCATCTTACCCGGCTCGATGTAGGTGTTGCGCATGCGGATTATCGGTTCGTCCGAGTACTCAAAGGCCCTGGCGTTGCCGGTGGGAGCGACCCCGAAGGAGGCCGCGCTCTCCCGATTGTGAAGGTAGGATTTAAGGATGCCATTCTCTATAATCACGGTGCGCTTGGTCATGACCCCTTCGTCATCCACCAGAAGAGTCCCTGAGGCACCCGGTATGTGAACCGACGGCCCGGAATCTGCAAGGGTAACAAGCTCGCTTGCCACGCGTTTACCGATCTTGCCCTTTGTTATCGCTCCGGAGAGCACGAAGTCGGCCTCCACGGTGTGGCCTATGGCCTCGTGCGAGATCAGACCAACCATCTCAGGGCTGAGGATGACCTTCATTCGTCCGCCCTTGGGGAACTCTGCTGAAAGAAGTCTCTGGGCGCGCTTAACCGCTTTCTCGACAATCTCTTCCCAGGCTCCGTATCGCCACAGGTCCTTCCAGCCTCCGGTGACTCCTGCGAATTCAGATGCGGTTACCATGTTTGTTCCTTCTGCGGCCACCACGGTGATACGGAATTCCGGCTTCACGTCGGTTAGGAGTGCGGCTGCACCGTCAGAGGTCACGATGGCCTTCTTATCCAGGTACTCGATGTAAGCGGATGATGCCGAGGCCACTTTTTTAGACCGCCGCGCCTTGGCTTCGGCCTTTTTTACCAGCTTCAGCTTCTCCTCCAGTGAGTGATTCTCTATCGGGTCTTCAACAGGCGGTCTGAACTCTCCCTTTGCCAGTTTTGCTTTCGCCAGGTTTTTTTTGGTCCTGCTCATGGCCTTGGCTGCGGTTGCAGCGTCACCTATCGCTCGCATGATATCCGCGCGCTTGCTGCCTGGGGTAGAGGAGAATCCCCACCGACCAGAGTCCAGCAGCCGAACACCCACGCCCGCAAGATGATTAGCCTGCGCCGCTTCAGGTTCTCCCTTGCGAACCGAGACCGCGTTCACCCTGCGCTCGTGGTAGCGCAGCTCGGCGTAGTCCGCTGGCACATGCGCCAGAATCTCCTTGAGATAACTGATCATGCATCCTCCTGCAAACTCTAAAGAGGTTTACCTTCTTGAAATCCGCGTGGATTTTACTCTATCACGAATGGGCTGTCAAATCCCGTTTGCCTCACACTCCTTCCAACCCCTTAAGGATCTTTTCCAGTTCGGCTTCGTCCCCGATCAGGACCTTCCTTGACTTGCTGCCCTCGTAGGGGCCGACGATGCCTGCCTGCTCAAGCTGATCTATGATGCGTCCGGCCCGCGCCCAGCCCACGTTCAGCCGGCGCTGAAGCATGGATACCGAGGCCTCCTTGTGGCGCATCACCAGCCTTGCCGCCTCTGCGAAGAACTCGTCTGTTTCCTCCAGACTGCCCTGGCGTTCCATCTGTTCGCGAATCGGGGCGAGTTCCTCCATGGGTGGATAGTAGCGGCCCTCGAGCTCTGCAAGTACCTGGGGGGAGATGATCTCTGCCAGGCGCTTGCGTTTGGTTTCGTAGAGTGGCTCTGAGGGATCAAGCAACGGATCAAGGAGATCTGCGGATATGATGGCGTCAGAGAGTTCTGCGGCTTTCTCTTCGTCTACCTGGGTTGAAAGCAACACCCTAAGCCTTGCCCGGGCAAGCTTGTCTACTATCCTCTTGACCTCACCGGTTGAGACGAATGGTCCATGCAGCCTTACGGGCTCGCCTTTACCTGGCGGTAAGAAGAGCATGTCTCCGCGCCCAAGCAACGCCTCGGCACCGTTCATATCAAGGATGGTTCTGGAGTCGGTCTTGGATGCCACCTGGAACGCGATGCGGCCTGGGAAGTTGGCCTTGATAAGCCCGGTGATTACGTCAACCGAGGGGCGTTGGGTGGCGAGCACCAGGTGGATTCCCACCGCTCTGGCCATCTGGGTCAGTCTAATGATGCGCTGCTCGATCTCAGATGGTGCGGTGAACATAAGGTCAGCCAGCTCGTCCACCACCACCACAATGTATGGCTTTTTCTTCTTTTTTTCCCTCTCAGCATACCGGTTGTAACCTGTGATATCGCGAACCCCCACGCGGGAGAACTCCTTATAGCGTTCCTCCATTATTCGCACCACGAACTCAAGGCTACGAGTTGCCTTGCGTGGATCAACGATGGTGGGCTGGATCAGATGTGGAATCGGGTTGTATACCGGCAGCTCAAGCCGCTTGGGGTCTATCGCCATGAACCTAACCTGGTGCGGAGCGGACTTGATGAGCATGCTGGTCATGATGCTGTGGATGCAGACCGACTTGCCCGAACCGGTGGTTCCTGCGATCAAAAGATGGGGGATGGATGCCAGGTCGGCCACCTGGGGGGTGCCGGTGATTGTGGTTCCCAGTGCAATGGTCAGTGGGTTGGGCGAGTCCTTGAAATCCTTTGAGCCAACAACCAGCCTGAAGGGGACGGTCTTTCGAGCGCGGTTGGGTATCTCGATGCCTACCGCCGATTTACCCGGGATGGGAAGGATGCGGATGCGCTCGGCCTTAAGTGCCAATGAGAGATCGTCTGCAAGGCTCATGATCTTGGAGATCTTTATTCCCGGCGCAGGATGGAACTCATACCGGGTGATGACCGGGCCAGGGATGATGTCGCCTACCTTTCCTGTCACCTCGAACTCCTCAAGGCGTTTAATCAACACCTTCGCGCCTTCGCGTGCCTCGCGGTCAGGCAACGCCTCCCAGCCTTCGGGAACAGGATCAAGAAGCTCTGCAAGCCCAAGCTCTTCAGGGGAGACCTCACTTGCTGGTGTACGAACGATGCGCTCGGTCACCCCCATCGGTGGTTCAGCCCTGGGTGGAGTCTCCTCTTGCTCATCCCTTGCCATCTCCGCCTCAAGCCTTTCCTGTTCTCGCCTTGCTTCCTCGGCTTTCTGTTTTTCCGCCATGAATGCTGCATGCCTTTCACGGCGCTCTTCAGCTGCGGCCTTGGCGCGCTCAAGCGCTTCAACTATCAACTTGTGGAGGTTGATGTCGAAGATAAGAACGATGGATACCAACAGGAGGAAACCAAGGATGAACCCAAGTCCCAGCCCTCCCACCAGACCGGTCAGATAGTCGAACACGTCCTTGCCGATCTTGCCGCCCAGGCTCACGAGCTTTTTGCCACCAACCAGGTGATACATGTTATACAGGGGGAAGCCGGGTGAGAGTTTGCTTCGTGGGATGAGGAAGTAGCCGAGGGTTATCTGGACGAAGAAGGCAAATCCCACGAGCGTCGAGCTCGTCAGCACGAGTTTTTTTACCGATCGGCGCAGCAACCGGTTTATTCCCCACAGCAAGAGAAGCAGAGGCAGAAGATAGGCGATGAAACCAAGCCACGCGTAGAGTCCGCGCGCCAGAAGGAAACCCAGCATACCGCCCCAGTTTTCAGGTCTTGTGGGTATCGCTTGAGGGTTAAGGCTCGCCAGGCTGATGGTTACAAACCCGGCAAGAAGCAGGAGAAGAAGGCCGATGATGATGTCGGTGTTGTCCCGCTTGCGTGGCTTAGCCTGTGATTTGGGGTTGTTCGATTTGGTTTTTCTTGCAGAAACTTTCTTACCCATTCTCAGTCCTTTAGAGTATTATACCCAAGGCGCTTGGGCCTGCAAGGATTGCGGTAAGATAGAGGCTGGGTACGCCGATTATATACCAGAGAACCCGTGTGAAGATGAGAACGAGAAGTATAATGAAGCCGTAACGCTGCAGCCACAGCAAGGCGTTTGTGTAGCGCAGGGGTAGGAGAGAAAAAAGTATCTGCGAGCCGTCAAGTGGGGGGATAGGGATTATATTAAAAAACGCCAGGATCAGGTTGTAGAAAACGGCTAAACCGAGAATCCCCTGGATATAAGCGATAACCGACGACGTTTGCAGGGAAATCAATCCAAAGAGTCTGAAGAGTGCGGCGAAGAGCAAGGCCAAAAGCAGATTCGATCCCGGACCGGCTATTGATACGAGGAGGGTTCCCTTGCGGCGATCCATGAAGTTGTCCGGATTGATGGGAACGGGTTTTGCCCAGCCGAACCTGAAAAATATGATAGCCAGGGTGCCTATTAGATTCAGATGCTTTAGTGGGTTTAAGGTTAGGCGCCCCATCATCTTAGCTGTAGGATCACCCAACCGATTCGCCATCCATGCGTGAGCAAACTCATGGAACGTTAAACCAATGAGTATCCCTGGCAATGCAAGAAGGATAGTGAGCCAGTAGTTAATATCGGCAAATCGGGAAAAGAAACCAGACATTATTTCTCCCTTAGCCAGTGCCCCAGAAGCGCTTGTTCCTCACGCTTGTTACGAACCCTCGCGTCGAGCTTCGAGGCAAGGAGGTTGTCCAGTAACTCCTTGTACCTTGGTCCAGGTTGGATACCCATACGCTTTAGATCCTCGCCGGTTGTTGAGATCTTTACATTACTGTAGTCCTCCAGATAGCGGGTGATCTTCTCACAGCTTTTAGCTCTTGTGGTTTCTGCGATAATCCCCAGCCCCCTTTGATCGTAGTTATTGAGGTAGAAGGTGATCTGGGATGGGGTCCTGAGTCGTGCAAGGGAGGAAAGGATCTTTCTGGCCTCCCGCAGGGTGCTTGTGGTTTCAAGGCATGCCTTCTTTACCGGGAGTTTCTTTACATGGGTCTCGTCAAATAAAGAAAGGAGCAGACACAGGAACTCGCAGCTTTCCTTGATGCGTCCCAGCCGCGTAGGGGAGAGGGAAGCAAGGGGTTTTCCAAGGAAGGCAAGCGCGTCCAATGACTTCAATCTCTTGATTGTCCTTACCCTCACCTCTTTCGGTTCCTGCGCGATGCATCGTAACTCATAAAGATGTCTCTCCCTTGATAGGGCAGGTGTTCTCTTCACCGCTTTCTTGAGCAACACTAACGTATGCGGCTCAATCCTGAATCCAAACCTTGCTGCATATCGCACCGCGCGGAAGATTCGGGTAGGATCGTCGGTAAAACTCTTATCGTGCAGAACACGGATCAACCTTTTCTTAAGGTCTCTTTGACCCTTAAGAGGATCAAGCAGGTTCCCGAAGTCTGAAGGATGCAGGGACTGGGCCATGGCGTTCACGGTAAAGTCCCGCCGGTGTAGGTCATCCGTGATCGAAGCAGGCTCGACCTTCGGGAGTTCGCCTGGTTTTGGGTAACTCTCGCGGCGTGTTCTTGCGATATCTATCCTTTCCCCTTTCGGTCCTTGAAGTGTTCCTGTCTTGAACGGCGGGTAGTAGAGAAAGCGAGTCCCTAGTTCTTTTGCCAATCGCTCGCCCAGGCGCTGAACATTGCCTTCGCAGGCCAGATCGATATCCAGGGTCTTCTTGCCCAACAGCCTATCGCGTACCACCCCTCCTACCAGGTAAAGCTTAGCCCCTTCCTGGGCCGCTATCTCTCCCAGCCAGCGCAGGCCGGTGTTAGTGCTGCGGCGGAGTAAAGCCCATCTCTTTTGCGGGGCCGGGCTTTTCTTTGATTTCAATCTTTCCGTAGCGTGCCTCGTATTTCTTGATGTTTTCCTCTAACGTGCGGCGCAGAAGCTCGATATGCTGAGGGGACATGACGATACGCGAAAGCACCCTTGCCTTGGGCAGTCCTGGCAGCATGCGCGCGAAATCCAGTATGAACTCCGATGAAGAGTGAGCAACCAGCACAAGGTTCGAGTAGGTGCCCTCGGCCTGCTCGGGCTTTATCTCAACGTCCAGTCTGCGAACAGGTTTCGGTTGTTCGTTCATCTTCGCCTCCGATCTAATAACATTCTATTCGCAGACGGCGGGGAGTCAAGTTCTTGCAGCCCTCCAGGATATCTTCCATGGCTTAATTCTTCAGGTTTCTATTGCACTCGTCATAAAAAAGCTGGTCAAATGCTGGTCAAAAGATGGTCAAAAGGTGGTCAAATGATGGACAAAAACGCGACTTCGTCGCGATTTTAAACTGCAAAAGTCAAAATGCAAAATGGTATGGGGTAAAAGCTCGCCGCCCTCACTTCGCTCCCGATGACAGGATGCGGGCTATTTCTTGATAATCCATAGCGAACCCCGAAGTCTATTTCGTTACTTTTATTCTACGTGTTAGGAAGTATGTTATAATGAGAGAGGCGACGCCAAAGCCGCCAACAACACATGCTATTATTATTTTCCCAACGTTTTGGCTTTGGAGTAATGAAATTATGGTATACATGAGAGAGCCAGCGCCTATGAGAGCGCCTATAACCGCGCCGAATCTTTTGTCAAACAACTGAGAGGCCTCTTTTAAAACATTTTCTATCTTTTCCGAAAGCCTTTCCCTGACGTCTACGATTTTGGAAGATAATTCGGTTATTTGTTTCTGGAATTCTTGTTTTAAAAAAATCACATCTTTTGAAACTTGGTCAAATTTGCCACCGAGTTCTACAAGTTCTGTACCGATATGATTAAAAGGATATCCTGCTTCTTTCAATATTGTCGTTGGAGGGATGTTAGTGTAGCTTGAAGCTATGATCTTGCTTTTAGGAATACTGGTAGGGATACGACGTGCAGAAGGCCTGATTCCTTCCGTATCCTGGTAGTGGTCAATTTCTTTCTCACCATATAAGACTTCCGATAATTCTTCCTCTGTTTCAAGTAAGAAAATAGTCAATTTAAAGATAGGCTCCCCGTATTCTAGTGTAATCTTATTAATTGAATTATTTCGAATTCCCCAATTTAGATTACCTCTGAAGCCAGCGTCAACTTTTGTTGTTAATAGGGATAGTCCTTCTCTCATCATAGTTGTTGTTGGTGTGAGGAGTCCCATTAACAACATTTTGGGATATTGCTTTTGAACTGTTTCTTTTGTAAAATCGATTTTTTCAAGACTAGAGATGAGGACAGTTTCGCTGAGGTGTATTACAAGGAAGTATCCTGGTTTTAACTCTTTCTCTTCGCCCGTTGAAAGGAATTGCACATGATTACCTAGGTGAAGTCTAATCCCATGTGTGTGTATGGCATTATCGTCTCCTCCAAGGATTACTGTGCCACATAATTTTTTTATTTCACGGTCAGCAAGAATCTTTGCCATTCGACCCTCCTTGTAAAGTAAACCTTAGTATTCTCATCTTTATAATTTTAACCAAAAATGGAACGTTGTCAAGTTTATAGGGGCCGACCTCAGCGCACCCCCTTCGGGTGTTAGGTCGGCCCGGCTGAAACTATTCCTCGATCTTCAACGCCAGCAGCATATCCTCGACCGAGACGCCGGGAAGCTCTAGGCCCTGCTCAGAAATCACTCGGCCGATCCGAGTACCAACCTCACCTCGTGTTCTGTAAGCACCTTTCAGACCATCCTCGATCCTTGGCAGCCCCTGAAGCGGAAGAAGGGTAAAATCGCCGGAGATGATCACATCCGCCAATCTGTTTTCGTGAACCTCTGACGCCGTCCTTATCAGTCCGCCCGGTGCCTTGTGCATCCCCATGACGAACTCCACACCCGATCTGATGCGGACCTGGCCGGGTTTCTTCATGGTGCGCTTGAAGAGAAAGCTCGAATCGGTCATCCTGGCGATGGTCTCGGCATTCTCCCCTAGATTAAGTGAGTGGTGACTTGACAATACACCAATGAATGCTTATAGTTCAGGTATGAGGACGACACGAAAGGCTCGTGATGGCAAATAAGTACGATCACGATAAGGGCTACACCGAGTATCTGGAGCTGGCCAAAAACCAGGAAGAACTCGAAGGCCGCGTAGCTAAACTACTGGAAGAGCGCCGAAAGCTCAAGGAGAAGGCAGACAAGCATCTTGAGAGGGCGAGACAGGCGGTGAATTTCGATCTCATCAAGACCGCCGCCCACGAGTTCCAGGTGGAGATTCTCAACGAGATAACCAAGGCCGTGATTGAGTCAAACAACCTGGAGAAGGCGGTAAAGCTCATAGATCATCTCGAGACCCACCTTGAGGCGCGCCTTCGGCTTTCGCCCAAACGTGAAGACGAGGCAACCAGGAAAAAGACACCACCTACTGTATCCCCGGCCATCGCGGCAAGGAAGAAACCCCAGCCCACAAAGAAGCCTGCTCGCCTCGAACCAAGGAGACCAAGAGAACAGGCAGCATATCCACCACCTCCTCCATCAGAGGGGGCAGGGGGGAAGATGATAGAGCGCAGGACTATCCTTAACGATCGTCTCCACGAGATATGCCGCTACGAATACGACAACGATCGGCTTACCCGCATGATCTTTCTTGACCCCAACGGCAATCCCCTCAGAACCCACCAGTTGATCTACAATAAGGACGGCACACTTGTTCAGGAAATCCACATCGACAGGGCAGGTATCACCCTGCAGGTTTGCGATCGCGAGTTCAACAAACAGGACAAGATCGCAAAAGAGATCGTACGCAACCCCCATAACGAGGTGCTCCATACCGTAGACTTCAAATACGACAGACACGCACGCCTTACAAAGAAAGAGTGGCGTGACTCGCGTCACAAAAGGACCAAGTCCTGGGAGTATCGCTACGAGAAGGACGCCGCAGACCCTGCAAAGATAATCTGGCGCGATGAACGCAACAAACCTTATGGATTCGTAGAGTTGCGCTACGACGACAAGGGGCACATCATCGAGGAGACAAGCAAGGACCGCACAGGCGATCTTATTAGATCGATCACCTACCAGTACTTCTACGGTTAACATCAAGAGGGCAGCGGTGGTGGGCTTCCAAGCATCGGTTTCAGAAACACTTGGATAAATCATAAGGAGATTCTATGCGTGTAGTGCGGCGTGAGGAGATGCGTGCGATTGATAAGCGGGCAACCGAAGAGTTCAAGATCCCCTCGATGATTCTTATGGAAAACGCAGGGCGTGGGGTTGCCGAAACGATCGAGGAGTACTTTGAGCCGGAAGGCCTTTCTGTGCTGTGCGTCTGCGGCAAGGGTAATAACGGCGGCGACGGATTCGTGGTCGCGCGGGATCTGGCCAACTCGGGTGCCGAGGTTGAAATCCTTCTACTCGGAAAGATTGATGAGCTGAAGGGCGACGCATTGGTCAACGCTCAAATAGCAAAGAGCATGGGACTCGCGATTGAGGAGGTGACCGACGAGGAGGCGTTTGAAGGAATGCAGGGGTTCGATGTGATGGTTGACGCCATCCTTGGAACAGGGTTCAAAGGCAAGCCTCTAGGCCTTGCGGGGCGTGCGATACAGCTAATCAATGAATCGAAAGCCTTCGTGGTGAGCGTTGACCTGCCCTCAGGGATTGAAGCGGACGGGATGCTCGCCGAGCCTGAGGTGGCGGTTCAGGCCGATCTTACCGTTACCATGGCCTATCTCAAACCATGCCACCTCCTATACCCAACCAGTCTATACTGCGGTGATGTCTGGGTGGCGGATATCGGAATCCCCAACACTATAATCGACAGCGAGGGAGAGCTGAGATTGATGACCTCAGAGGATGCGGCAGCACTTTTGCCCGAGCGCTCCCCTTCGGGCAACAAGGCGACCTTTGGCAAGGTATTGATAGTTGCCGGCTCCCGCGGGATGAGCGGTGCGGCGAGGCTTGCAGCCATGGCTGCCGCAAGGACAGGTGCAGGGCTTGTGTATCTGGGATTTCCGGAGACTATGGCTGATGTGTTTGATTCAAGCCTTTTGGAGACGGTCAAGCGGCCTCTTGCGGATACCGGAGACGGCCATCTGGCAGAGGGTGCGGCAGATGAGATATTAAAGATGGCCGATGACGTAAAGCTTCTGGCAATCGGCCCGGGGCTGGGAACGCATCAGGAAACGGTAGAACTCGTTAAGCGATTGTTCGCCGAGTGGAAGAAGCCTTTAATCATCGACGCGGACGGAATCAACGCCATCGCTACAGAACCTGAGCTGCTTGAGGGCAAGAAGCCGCCCCTGATCCTTACCCCTCATCCGGGTGAGCTGGCAAGATTGATCGGACGCGAAGCCAAAAAGATCGACCGTAAGAGACTGGATGTAGCCGAAGAGTATGCCAAGAAGTACAGTACCGTCCTGGTTCTCAAAGGCGCACCCACGATTATAGGTTGTCCGGCAGAAACATGGATCAACCCCACAGGCAACTCAGGCCTTGCCTCAGGCGGAACGGGGGATGTATTGACCGGCATCATCGCAGGATTGGTAGCCCAGGGCCTGGCCCTGGCCCCTGCCGCACGCCTGGGGGTATGGCTTCACGGGGCGGCAGCAGATGAGGCAGTCCAGGACATCGGCGAATACTCGCTTGTTGCAGGAGACCTCTTGGATTATCTACCCGATGCTATAGGCTCCTTGTTTGCCGACGAAGACGAAGAGATCTACGAATCGGATTAGAGAAATGAGCATCCTGCTTGCACTTCTGGCATACATCTACAACCCATCCGACTGGCAGCACTACCCGCGTCTGGATGAGATCCGCAACTTCACCGCCGACGCGTTCAACACGGTGTATATGATAACGAACGATGCAATCATCGAACTCGACGATGACTCCTCCACGCCTGAACGCATCTTTGGCGCGGCAGAAGGTCTGCCCCTAGAGATAGCGTTTGCCGTCTACGATACGGACCTGAGACGTGTCTGGGTGGTTTCAACAAGTGGTGAACTGTACACGTTCAACACCACAGGCGGGCTTGCAAGGAAGATATTCCTCACCACCACATCCTCGATCAGACGTCTGGGCATCAACCACGAGTATGTTTTCCTCGATCACGGCTCGTCCGTTCAGGCGGTGCATAAACGATCAGAACGGCAGGCGGACGTTGCACCTGACTCAACCACGGTCTGGGTCGGCTCATATAACCCGCAAAACATCCGCAAGGACTACCCCTTCCTTGCCCCCTGGGTGTTCCTTGACGAGCGAATGCACCAGATCCCCTACTCTGCGGTCTTTACGCACCGCAACAAGGCGTACGTGTCTGTCTATGGATACGGGTATCTTGTCTTTGACCGCCTTAGCTGGCGCGAGACCCTGCGCTACCAGAGCCCACGTGCAAGCGAAGTCCACTCCATCTTCGCCGCAGACAGCTCGCTTTACGCGTTCGGCAAAAACGGGGTGGACCAGCTTGTTCTGAAGCAGAAAAAGATGCTCTACCACCCCTTTGAGTGGTGGGGAACAACACGAAATGAGACGCCGTCATGGGGCGTGGGAATCATGGACAAACTGCGACGCACCAACTACGAGAAAGCGAGGCTGATCGAAGGCAACCTGTTCCTGCTTGAGCGACGCGAGGCGGATGTCTTTAACGTTGATAAAAAAGTTCTATCAGAGATCAGAACCCAATCCTGGATATACGACGTTGACTTCCGTGGTGACTCTTTATTTGTGGCCACCGACGAAGGGGTATTCCTTACATTAATCTCAAAGGGCGAACCGAAGCCCTTAAAGGACGAGCGCTCAAAGCTTTACAGGGACGATGTGCTGGCAATCGTGCGAGGCGATCATGCCCGCTACTTCTGGACAGGCAGGCTCCTGGTCAAGCAGACAGGTGAGGGTTGGGAATACTTCACCTCGCCTGGATTTATCCCTGTGCCTCAGAAGGCGATAGCCGGCCGGGACAGCTTGATCGCGCTGGGCGGAGCAGGCGGGGTGGTCATCTACAACCCTGAGACCTACTTCCAGGTTCAGTTGACAACCAAGGACGGTCTCCTATCTGACGATGTTACGGCACTTTATCTCGAGGGCAACTATCTCTGGATCGCCACCGACGCCGGGCTGCAGCGGTTTGACCTAAACGCCGTTTTTCCTTAACTTACACACCTTTTCGGACCAAAAAGCCACGCAACAACTCGTCAGGTTTGAATGCCACTCGTCGCATTTTTTGGGTGATTTTGGGCGATTTTGAGGGTTTTTCCCTCCCGTTGTGGACAGCGTGCCCCAAGGGGCACGCTGAGGTCGGTCCCTACGAGCTCTACTCTTTAATGTAGCACAGGCTCTCCAGCCTGTGGGATAATCATAAAAGAACGGGCTAGAGAGCCCGTTCCACATTTTTAATTCGGGGTCCCCGCGAAGAAACGAAGTTACTTCATGGGGTTGCTGGCTACTACTTGAGGCCCGAATATTATTAACGGGCCGACCTGAAGGTCGGCCCCTACGAGCTAGGGGGAGGGGAATAATGAATGTCATCGCGACCGACCGTCCGCCTCATTAGAGGCGGGGAAGGGTGGCGATCTATTCCCGAAGGTAATGTACCGATTCTTTCTCTGCGATCTTTTCGCCACAGGCGAAAAGGAGCATTTACTTGAGCAGCTTGGCAGCCTCCTCGGCAAGACGCTTGATAAACTCCACCTGAAGCTTCGGCTTTCCCTTCAATAATTGGAGCAGCTTTTCAGAAAGAATCCTGGGGTCATGGGAACTTTCACTGGAAGGACTGAACCCCAGCAAATCGTTTGGTGAGACCTTAAGTGCAACTGCAATCCGAAACAGCGTAGTGGCGCTTGGATTGGAGAGAAAGCGTTCGAGCTTGCTCACATACCTGGGATTTAAATCGGCTTCCTCGGCTAACTTCTCCTGGGACCATCCCAGTGCTCTCCGTCTGCTACGTATCTCTACCCCAATTCTCTTAACTAATGCAACGTCATCTGCTTTCATGTTTAAAGAACAGCATGTAGTGCGAACCTCAGCGTGCCCCCTGTGGGGTATGAGGTTCGCCAGTGTTTAGATACACTACTTGAGCAGCCTGGCAGTCTCATCTAAAAGACGCTTGAGAAGCTCCATTTGGAGCTTTGGCTTGCCTTTCAACGAGTCAAGCAGTTTCTCAAAAAGAACCCTGGGGTCATGGGAAGTTTCGCCGGAAGGACTGAAGTCCAGCAAATCGTTCGGCGATGTCTTAAGTGCAACCGCAATCCGGTTCAGTATAGTAGCGCTGGGATTGGAGAGAAAGCGTTCGATCTCGCTCAGATACTTAGGGTTTAGATCGGCTTCCTCGGCTAACTTTTCCTGCGACCACCCCAGCGCTTTCCGTCTGCTGCGTATCTCTACTCCTATCCTCTTAACTAATGCAACGTCATCTTTTTTCATATCCGAAGAATAAACAAGACAGCCCAACATTCCACCTGCTAAATACCGAAAGACTTGACAACTCCACCCATATCCTTAAAATATAAAACGCGTTTTTATTGATAACTTTAAGATGCAATGCTGATGCGAAAACAGGGGAAGATTAATGGTCGTCAACTTCGGTGGATACCGGTTCAGCGAGCCGGTTAGACTGGTGGGGTGGAAGCCGCTTCCGTCATCAGGGGTTTACGCCCTTCTGATAGCTGGCAGTTCCCTGCTTACCAGGTCTGGCTATCAGGTGATTTATTTTGGCGAATCGAAAAACCTCGCCGGGCTGAGTGTTGACGAGCACCATCCTGCCTATCCGTGCTGGCTCCTCCTGGCTGGTTCCAGAGACAATCTTTACGTCTCTGCGTATCTTACCTACAACTGGCTAAAGGCAAAAAGACAAGCCCTGGCCAAAAAACTCGCAGCAGATTACAGACCCTTCTGCAACTACGAGGCAAGGTGACTCCTTTTCCCCTTCCCCCGACGCATTGCGTCGACCCCTCCCACCAGGGGAGGAGTGGAATAATTGTCGTTGCGAGCGGCTAAAAGCCGCGAAGCAATCTCATAGCAGAAAGTGTCCACACATAGAGGTATGAGATCGCCACGGGTGCTTTCAGCATCCTCGCGATGACAAAATGTAGGGGCCGGTTTTTACAACTCCGTTGCGCTTCGCGTAAACCGGCCCGAATATTATCAGCGGGCCGACCTGAAGGTCGGCCCCTACGGGCTTAGAAAATCGGTTCTTCGTACTTCCTGATTAATTTTTCTTTCTTATCTCTTTAGGGACTTCTTTGCCCTCATCGATGTAATTAGAATCTTCAGGGTCATGTTGAGGCGTTGGTGGTTCAACAGGTTTCTGCGGTTCTTTCTTTGGTTCCTCGTCCTGATCTGGACTGCTTACAATTTCTTCGTTCACTTCAACCTCCAATAATAACGTAGATTGCAAAATACAATCCAATCAATGCTACACCTGCTCCCTCAAAAGCTAAAGAAAACCTTAACAGGTTTGTCTTAGTCTTTAAGGTCTTCTGAATTTCTTCACAAGTAGTTCTAATTGAAGCCGCTATCTGTGCTACTGTACCAACTTCTTCCGAATCGAAAGTTTCAGGTTTTCTTTTAATATATTTTTCCATAAGAGATTTCGGACTCGGATGATATGCCCATTTCCTTGGCCAAAAAGCAAAAACAGCAAGGATAAAACCAGTTAAAAGAAACAACATAGGAGGTACAAATACCCATCTCAGTTCTAACTCACTTAATGCAAATAATGCAACGACTATGGAAACGATAATCCCATCCATTCCCAAAAGAATGACCAGCTTATTATCAATTGCGTCAATAACTCTTGTCAGGTTAGCCCTCTGTTGACGCAATTCTTCAAGGACCACCACACCGCTTGGGTATAAAGACTTCTTTTCTTCCACATATTTATTATGCCACTGAAAAGTAGGTTTGTCAAGCCCGTTTCGTCTTCGCATCCTTCGGCTCGCTCACAATGCCACACTCCCCCTACCCTATGGGGTGCAGTAAAATTGGCACCCCAAGGGGCACGCTGTCCACAAGGGAGGGGGAATACCGGAAGCTATCCACATAATCCCCAAATTTCCCTTCCCTGGTGGAAGGGGATAAAGGGGAAGGGGAAAATCAGTCATTTAGTTGACATCTCCCACCTGCCGGATAACATTCCACAAATCAAAATCTAAAAATTAACCAAAGGAGGCACAATGGTTCTTCCGTTCAAAAACGAGCCATACAAGAATTTTTCCTGCGAGCCGTGCAAGAAAGCCCAACTTGAAGCCATCGCAGCACTTGAGAAAAACTACGGCAAGACCTACCCGGCGTTCATCGGCGGTAAAGAGGTTGCCGCTTCCGAAACCTTTGCGTCCATCAACCCGGCAGACAAGGACAAGGTTATCGGCCTTTTCCAGAAGGCGGACGAAAAACTCGCCGAGCAGGCGCTTCAGGCAGCTTTGGCCGCGTTCGAGTGGTGGCGGTTCTACGACTTTCGCGAGCGCGCCAACATCCTTCTCAAGGCCGCGCACATCGCCCGGCGCCGCCGCTTCGAGATCAACGCGGGCATGATCCTTGAGGAGGGCAAGAACTGGATCGAGGCCGACGTGGACACAGCCGAAGGCATCGACTTTTTAGAGTTCTATGGCCGCGAGATGCTGCGGCTCGGCCCCAACCAGCCCGTAACACCTTTCCTTGGGGAAAATAACGAGCTTCGCTACATCCCCCTGGGCGTGGGCATCATCATCCCGCCCTGGAACTTCCCATGGGCGATACTCGTGGGCATGAGTTCGGCGGCTATCGTGACCGGCAACACCATAGTGCTCAAGCCCTCGTCGGATTCACCTTACATCGGCTGGCTCTTTACCGAGATCATGCGCGAGGCCGGTCTGCCCGATGGTGTATTAAACTACCTTAGCGGTCCGGGTGCGATCGCCGGCGAGTATCTGGTCAAGCATCCAAAGACCCGGTTCATCAGCTTCACCGGTTCCAAGGAAGTAGGCCTGCGAATCGTTGAGAACGCGGCCAAGAAACAGGAAGGCCAGATATGGATCAAGCGGGTAGTGGCCGAGATGGGCGGCAAGGACTGCATCCTGGTAGACGAAGAGGCCGATCTCGACGCCGCGGTGGAAGGCGTCGCCGTTTCCGCATACGGGTTCGGAGGCCAGAAATGCTCGGCCTGCTCCCGCGCCATCATTGACGAGAAGGTCTACGACGAGTTCGTCAAAAAGCTTATTCCACGTATCAAGGAGATCACGGTCGGGGAAACCAAGGACACCGCCAACTGGATGGGCCCGGTCATCAACGAGAAGGCTTTGAAGAACACGCTGGCATACATCGAGATCGGCAAGAAGGAAGGCGAACTGCTCTGCGGCGGTAATGTTGTCGAGGGCAACGGCTTCTTCCTCGAGCCGACCGTGTTCGGCAACGTTGCATGGGATGCCCGCATTGCCCAGGAGGAGATATTCGCTCCGGTGCTGGCCATCGTTAAATGTAAGGACTTTGACGACGGGTTGCGCATCGTCAACTCCACGGAATACGGTCTTACCGGATCAGTGTACACCAACAATCGCTGTAAGATCGCCAAGGCCAAGCGGCTGTTCCACGTGGGGAATATGTATATCAACCGCAAGTGCACCGGTGCTCTGGTTGACGTGCAGCCCTTCGGCGGGTTCAACATGTCCGGCACCGACTCCAAGGCCGGCGGCAGGGACTATCTGTTGCTGTTCATGCAGGGAAAATCGATCGCTGAACGTTTTTGACGTTCTGCGATAATGCAAAGTGTAAAAGGCAAAATGCAAAGTGCACACGAAGTGACGACACTGAGCCTGCCCCTTGAGATGCTAACTTTACTGCATCTCATAGGGTATGCGTAGTAAATTGAAGGGCCGGCGAAGCCGGCCCTTTTGTTTGACATTGAACAATTAATCGCTATATTTCAGAAAGGAGGCTTAGTGAAAAGGACCCTGCTTTTATTTCTGGGATTAGTATTAACTATCGGAATCCTCGGATGCAAAGAGAAAGTTGGGGAGGACGATCGCCTAATATGGAAGTATAAGATTGGAGCGCTCTGCAAATCCTGCCCGGCAATAGACGAAGAAGGCACCATATACATAGGATCGGGAGATAATTACCTTTACGCGATAAACACAGATGGAACCCTCAAGCAGATGTGGGAAACCAGTGGCTGCCCAGCTTCACCGGTAATAAGTCTAAATAAAATCATATATGTCGGATGCGACGATGGGGATATTAATGCAATCCAAATAGGCCCACCCGATCCAGAAGATACCTTAAAACCCGTGAGTTTTTACTACCACACCAACTATAAACCCGGCTATGATGTCTCCTATTCGCCAGCCATTGGAGAAGACGGAACAATATACATGGTTCGGTATTATTACGGAGATTCTTATCTGTATGGTTCATACGAACAACTTTGTCGTTTAGGGGGCTATCCCACCCAATCTTCCCCAAGTATAGGTTCGGATGGCACAATCTATATTGAGAAGGAGTATAGCTTTTGTGCGATAAATAAAGATGGTAGTTTGAAGTGGGGATACAAATTGCCGAAAGACGAAACCAAATACAGCTCACCTTCTCCAGCGGCAATAGGTGCTGATGGCACAATCTATTTGGGATTAGGGGGCTCCCTCTATGTCCTTACCAGGAACGGCAACCTGAAATGGAGGTATAGAACCGGCTATGCAATCAATGCATCCCCTGTAATCGACAAAGCTGGGAATATCTATGTTGTTTCCGGGACTGACTGCCTCCTGGCTATCACTCCCAGAGGTAACCTCAAATGGAGGCATGAGTTTGAAGGATACATCTCCACTCCGGTGATTGGTTCGGAGGGTACCATTTACCTAGTAGAAAACAGGAAAAACATTATATGGTTTACCACATCCTTCCGCATCAAAGCTCTGCTTCACGCAATCAATTCCAATGGTAGTCTCAAATGGACATACAATGTTAGATCTGAGTGTCGACATATTACTAGATATTCCGACACGGAGATTAGCGAACCAACCATCGGCTCGGACGGCACCCTCTATTTCTCCTTTGGCAAATATCTATACGCAGTTAAGAGTGACTCAAAAGGTTTAGCCAATTCCTCTTGGCCAAGACAAGGACACGATAACCAGAATACCGGACGCGTAAACGCGCCTTAGGCGCTCATTGTAAATCTCAAATTGCAAATTTTAAATTTAGGGGGCTTGGCCTGCTTCCCTTATTTATTTTCCCACAGGACAACGTTTCTTGTAGATTTGACAACAATATAAACTTGTGTATATTTCCCAAAGGAGGAATGATGAAGAGACTATTCTCTCTAAGTATGGGATTGCTTCTTGTCATAGGCTCAATCTCATGCCAACAGGATATCAGATTAAAGTGGAAATTGAAGTTAGGTCCAAGATGCACCCCTCCGGCAATAGCTAAAGACGGCACCATATACGTGGCCTGCGAAAACGGAGGGCTATACGCTGTTAACTCAAGCGGTGAAATCATATGGCAGGATACTATTTATTCCGCGAGATTTAAAAATCTCGCGATTGGAGAGAACAGTAGACTGTATGCGGGAACAAAAGATAATTCAATATATGCTGTAACTCATCACAGAAAATTCAATCCCGAGGATACAAGCCAAGTTGGTTTACCGTTTTATGATACTAAAGATAGATATAGTCACCCTGCCTATCTCGCTCTCGCAAAAGATGGAACAGTATTCATGGCTATATATTGGAGACTTATTGCACTGGACACATCATACTATGATTTTGAACCAAGATGGGTTTTTAATTCCCCAGAACTGGGTCGTTTTGAATGCCCGCCGGCAATAGGAATGGATGGCACTATCTATTTAGGCTCAACTGACGGAAAGCTGTATGCGCTTAATCCTGACAGTACGCTCAAATGGGAATTTGAGACTGATGATAACATTTCCTCATCCCCTGTAATTGGTGCTAATGGTACATTATATCTAGGGTCTTCTGATAGCTGTTTCTATGCAGTAAATCCTGATGGAAGTCTAAAATGGAAGTTCAAAACAGGCAGTTTCATCTTCTCTGCAGCCGCAATAGGAGAAGATGGAACAATATACTTCGGTTCTGAAGACAGGCACATATATGCTTTAAGCGAAGGCGGGAAACTCAAGTGGCGTTATAAAACGGACATCTGGGATTTCTCATCCCCGGTAGTAGGTGCAGATGGTGTAATATATATAGGCCCCGGAGAGGGATGTTCTCTCTTGAGATTAATCAGTAACTTCCGCCTTAGGGGAAAACCATTTATCTATGCAATCAACCCTGATGGAACCCTTAAATGGAAATACAGAGTGAGATCGAACATAAGTGACCCGACACTAGGGGCGGACGGTACGCTCTATTTCACCTGTTCAAAACACCTTTATGCGCTCCAAACCGCTTCTCCAGGCCTTGCTTCCTCCCCCTGGCCCAAGTTCGGTGCCGATAACCAGAATACCGGACGCGTGCAGTAGCACGCGCATTTCAAATTGCAAAGTGTAAATTGCAAATTTTAAATTGGGATCAGGAAGGAGTTTTCAACTAGCCGCCCATTTGCAATTTCCCCCTTGTCTCCTTGACATATCCTTTAGCGCCGTTAAGATATAGATGATGCATCTGTTACTGTCTCTGGCGCTGCTCTCACAGACAGGCGAGGCAGAATACAGCTTCCGCCACGTGATCGAGCAAGGCGAACGTGACGGCTCGTTCTATGTTACCGCCTACGTCTCTATACCCTACTCAAGCCTTCAGTTCACAAAGTCTAACTCAGGCTACCAAGCGGGCTACCACATAACCTTTCAGCTTCTGGATCGCCGCAAGAACATCTACGGAGACGAGCGCTTCGGTGATGTAATTGTAACGGACGCCAACATCGCCAAGTCGAAAAGCCTCGCGGTAGCAGAAACCCTTAATGTCCTTCTGCCCCGGGGAAGCTACAATGCCAATCTAAGCGTAGCCGCCCTGGGTGCAACAAGACGAATCGAGAAGGAGTTTGATGTCGAGATCTTCCATCGGGCACTGGGAAGCCTGCGGATTACCGACGCTAATGGTAGCCGTATGCTTGAGCGCCCCTTTGACAGCCGCGACACCATGCTGGTGAGTGTGTCGGTGTATGAAGATGGTCTCGATTCGCTGCTTCTCGAGATTACGCGTCCGGGCGCCCCAGACTACAATAAAACCCTGACCGAACCTGACTCACAAGCATCGTGGAGTGTTGCACTTGAGGATTTCTCAAGCGGAGACTACCAGCTTTGGGTGAAGGCATTTCAAGGTAAGAAGGCAGTAGACGAACGCAAGGCTCTATTCGTCCTGCGCAATCCGTTTCGCTTCGACCCTGGGCGCTACGAGGAACTCGTTGAGAAGCTTATATACATAACGACCTTCGGTGAACGTGAGCGAATGAAGTCCGTGCCGCCTGAAGCAAGACAGGCCACCTGGGATAGCTTCTGGCTAGCAAAGGACCCAACCCCGCAAACCGACTATAACGAAGAGCTTGAGTCCTACTTTGCCAAGATCTCCTACTGCGAGCGCAACTTCGGATACGGGGATAAGGGCTACCTCTCGGATCGTGCCAGGATATACATGAGGTTCGGCCCACCGGACGAGATCGAAGACCATCCATTTGAGCCTAACAGATACCCATACATCGTTTGGACCTACAACCTTCAGGGAATGCAGTTCGTATTCGAAGAAAGGCTCGGTTTCGGCGAGTACGTGCTTGTTTATCCACAAGGCTTCCTTTCCCCATGGTAGATATGAGCGATAAACACTACCTCGTAGAGTGCCATCCCCTGATGAGGGTTGTGGTAACGGCCGCTGTAGGCCTTGAGATTAAACGTGGGGAGTATGTAGTTTTGCGATTCAAGGGTTGTGAGGACATAGGCTACGTGAGGGGATTAACCGACGATCCTCAGGCCAAGGCCATAGCCATCAGTAAGGCCGCCCCAGAGGATCTGGCCAAAAGAAAAGAAGCCAGGCAGTGGGAGAAAGAGGCGCTTGCCTCCTTCCTTGAACTTCTCGCAAAACACAACCTGTCCATGAAGGTAGTAGATGTGCACGCATGGGTGGATCGCAACAAGATCGCCTTCTACTTCCTCTCCGAACACCGCCTCGACTTCCGCAAGCTGCACAAGGAGATAGGAATGTTGCTTGGATGCAGGGTGGTCATAAAGCAGATAGGAATCCGTGATCATGCAAGGCTGATCGGTGGGCTGGGCCCATGCGGAAGACCGCTTTGCTGCACCGCATTCCTGACAGAGCTGCGCCCGATAAGTCTGCGCACCGCCAGGAGACAGAATCTCTACGTGAATCCCGAGAAGATCTCAGGTATGTGCGGACGCCTGCTGTGTTGTCTAAGATTCGAGGATGAAATCTACCCATCACCATGCCTGAAGAATGATGCAAAATCAAAGGTGCCGGACGAGGAGGACTGGGATGAGGGATTTACAAGCCACGATGAAGCAGCTAGCTAGCAGAGGTTCCCAGTTATCGGACAAAATAAACACTTGCGACGGCCGGCCGCGAGCCCGACGTTCAACCTTATCAAGATGTATGCTGGACGACTTGACGGGTTCGACGAGATAAGGAATCTTGCCCGCTGGCTTTATTCATCCGAGATCGTGAACTACGCAACATTCCTCAAAGCTGGCCGTGTGTCGGGCAAATCCCAGGGAGCCTTAGGATCCCCTGGATGGTAAAACAGCCGTGAGCCGTCAGCGGTAAGCTGTGAGCCGGAAGCCGTATACCCCTGACGGTAAAACTTGACAGACACCACGGCTGGTCTATACTTTTTCAAAAGGAGGAAGCATGAAGAGACTACACCCTTCCGTTATCTCCCCCTTGACGGGGGAGAATAAAAGAGGGGGTGGAATCATAAAGGCAACGCTTGCACTGCTTGTGGCCGCAAGCCTTTCCGCAGCGCCCGTGCTGGTCGAGGCGTATCAGGAAGGAACGATTACGATCCCTGAGGGAGAACATGATACGGTCACGGTAGTAGAACTGTCGTTCTCTGTGGATACCTCGTGTTACGTGCAGTTCACGGCGGGAGGATTAACCAGTTTCCAAACAAAGATGTTGCTAGAATTAGATGGTAATTACCTATTCCCCGCAGCGATCGTACAGGGGAGTACAACCCTATCAGCCCTTGTTGTTTATACCTGCCTGATTACTCCGGGGGAACATACCGTTCGTTTTAAGGGAATTACCCTTATACGAGGCCCTTCCACTTTTTATAACGCCTACCTTCAGGTCCTTATTTTCCTGCCGGACACGACCAGCGGTGTGGCGGAGCAGCCCACCAGCGATGCCGAGCCAACGGGTGCCACGCCGAGCCTCATCAGCCAAGGCCCTTACGTGAACGTGGCCGGCGCAACCGAGCTGGTGGATGCAACAGGGAGAGTGATCGAGGGCGCAATCTCAGATGACAAGGTCTTCATCTCCAACCTGCCTACCGGCACCTACTTCGCAAGGGATGAAGATCGGACGATAGTAAAGATCGTCAAGGTAGAATAAACCGCAGATTACGCAGATTGCACCGATTTAAGGCCGCCTGCGGGCGGCCCCTTTTATTTGACAGCCCTCTTGTCTGGATTACAATAAACGACTAATCCAAAGGAGGAATTATGAAAAGAGCCCTTTTGGTGCTATTTGTGCTCGCTCTAGCGGCGTGGGCCACGCCCAACCTCATCTCGTACCAGGGCAAGCTGGATAAGGATGGGGAGCCCTTTTCAGGCGAGGCCTCGATGAACTTTGCTCTCTATGAGAGCGAGGATGCCACAACCTCATTCTGGGAGGAAACTCAAACCGTAATTGTGGTAGACGGTATCTTCAATGTGCTTTTAGGTTCAGTAACCGAACTTCCTGCTTTACCCACAGACGGATGCTGGCTTGAGGTTGTAATAGATGGCGACGCCCTACCGCGCCAGCAGATAACCAGCGTGCCCTACGCCCAAGTAGCCGATCAAGCCTATTCGCATTTCAAGATGGTAGAGGATACGGCAATGGATTATGACTGCCCCGCGGATGGTATCTTGTTAGTGGGTTATTGGATACAGGGAGCAGCATTATATCGTAGTGTTCATTTATATGTGGATGACATGAGAGTTGCGGGATGGCCGGGAAACAACATTGAATCTTTCATCTGTACAGCTATAGCAATAGAGGAAGGTTCACACAGAATACGAATAACTGTTTCGCCTGGGGCTACGATTACGGACGTTCGTCTTTGGGCGATTTTTATGAGGTGAGGCGATGTTGATTTTGCTTCTTTTCTCGGCCTGGGCGCTGGCAGGCACCATGCCTGCATTAGGCACTGAGACCTCTACCCTGGGCCAGCCAGTAATAGGTATAGCCGAGGGTTCGTCGTGGACAGTCTATTCCGGCTTCTGGTACGTGGAGCCTTTGTCTGGCATAGAGGAGGCCCCGAATACCCCGGATATAAACCCCCCGATCGCACCTAAAGGCGTCTATCGTGTCGGAGAGGCTATCCCTTTGGAAGCCGGAGCCGCCGTCTACGACGCCACCGGAAGACTCTTAGAACATCCTGAAGCTTCTTGGATTCCCGGAGTGCCAGGGGTGTATTTCTTGAAGACGGAAACCCAAATACAGAAAGTGGTAGTGGTAAGATAGTCTCGTAGATAGGAAACAAAACTACAGCAAACATCAAAAACAATGCACCAAATTGCATAATAAACACCTCTCCCCGGGGGCAATTTGCATAGTCGCCGACAACTCATAACGTGGACCTAGGCATATAGGAAATGATCTGTGCTATTCAAGCAGGACGGCGGCCATGGCTGAGATGCCCTCTTTGCGGCCAACGAACCCCATACCCTCCCCCCTCTTTGGCTTTATTGCGATGTTGGTTGTGGGAATACCCAGGATTCCTGATATGCGCTCACGCATCTTATCCCGGTAAGGAACCAGCTTAGGTTCTTCGGCGAGCACGGTGCAGTCAAGATTGACGATACTGTAACCTTGTTCCCGTACCAAAACCACTACTCTCTCAAGGAGCGCGGTGCTGTCAGCGTCTTTGTAGGCTGGATCGGTGTCAGGAAAGAGTTCTCCGATGCTTGGAAGCCCTGCCGCGCCGAGGAGCGCATCGGCTATCGCGTGAAGTAGAACGTCTGCGTCCGAATGGCCCGAAAGACCCCGGTCGTAGTGTATCTTTACCCCGCCGATTACCAAGGGTCTATCCTTAACAAGAGGATGAGAATCGAAACCGAACCCTACTCGCATGTGGTGATTATAGGAATAATAGAGGCCGGTGTCAAACCGGCTACCGTCTCATCTGCGATCTTTTTGCTTTAGCAAAAAGGAGCATCTTTATCGGGGTCCCCATGCGCTCGCTACGCGAGCGCATGGGGCACTAAAAAAACCCCTGGAGAGGCAGGACGCACTCTCCAGGGGAGGGGGTGAGGGAAGGGAGGTGTGTTACGGGAATCTCTTTCGAACCTTATTTCCTCTCACCAAGGCCTTCATCTCCATTCCTATTTGTTTCTAATCTAATCTTAATCAAAATTCAGAACTTGTCAAGTCCCTTGTGGTTAATTGAAACTAGTCTTCTTTTTCGTTTGGTCGGTAACCGATCCTATGATAGGGATTCACCACACTTGATGCAACGTTCTTGAGATGTGCGCTGACCCTTTTTATGTACCGGGACAGAAGTGCTGCTACAATTCCTTCCTTAACCGCGATGTCTTTGCTCTCGATGAGTTGATCCATCAGTCTATCGGCCTGCATGGCAAGATTAGCCTGATCTGCCATCACCTTGCGAGCCAGCTCGGTGTCGCTCTCGGTGATTGCGATCTTGGTCTCTCTAAACATCTCTTTGACTCGCTGTGCCATGGGGCGCAGAGCGTCAAAGGCGCCGCCCGAGATAGGCTTGGGATAGTGCTTGGCTATCTCATCCAGGTTCTTCACATAGTCACCGATACGCTCAAGGTCAATCACGAGTATTGCGAGAACGAACGTTGCGTTGATGTCCTGTGCAGGGTTTATTGCAAGATGTTCGAGTATCCGACGCCTGATGGCAATCTGCAGCTCGTTCAGATGGCGGTCTATCTTATAAAGATCCTCGACCTTGCCTGAGCCGGTAATCATCTCCCAGGCGGCGCTAAACATACTCTCGGAGATGTCGAACATCTTGAATAAATCCTCCATACACAACTTCAACAACCCTGACCCCTTCCAGATACTGAGAAGATTCTTCATACTTACCTCCTAAGAAGTAAAATCAACCCAACAGGGATGATCACAAAGATAACTGCAATGTAGACAAAAGCAAGCCAGCGGCGGTTCGCAACACTTTTCCCTACCAACCTCGCAAGGGTAAGTGGCACTATCTTCAACGGATACCAGATGGCTATCCCGAAGATGTTAAAAATAAGATGAGCGAACGCAACCTGTATTGCAAAAGGCGAACCGGTTACCAACGCAGCAAGGATTGCGGTAACCGTCGTCCCCACGTTAGCCCCAAGGGTGTAGGGAAATATCCGTTCAAGCGCAACAAGACCCGCACCCACAAGAGGCACGATGAAGGATGTAGTCACAGATGAAGACTGAATTACAGACGTGATTACCAAACCCAAGAGAAACGCACGCACCGCCCCACCGAAGAGATAGCGGTCTATCACAACCTCGGTCTTGGAACCCACAAGCTTACGCATCGTATCAACCATGAACTTAAGCCCGAAGAAGAGGAAGACAAGAGCTATAGGTAGACTGAAGTAGACCTTTGAGCCAACCAGATGGATAATCGCTTTAGCCACCGGCTTCACCGCGATCTGCAAGGGACCCAACACCTTGAAGCCGCCTATCCCGGTAAAACCCTTGGCAAGAAACCCGGAGACGTATCCAATAGGATGCAGGAATATCTCCAGCGGCAGGAGGACCGCCACGGCAAGGATATTAAAGATGTCATGAACCATCGCTGCGGGGAAGGCCCTGGTGAACTCATCCCTTCGCGAGACGTGGTAAAGTGAAACAAGTGCGTTGGTGATTGTGGTACCTATGTTGGCTCCCATGATGATGGGTATGGCGTGTTCCACTGAAAGCGTCCCTGCAGCAACAAAGCATACAACCAGCGAGGTGGTGGCTGAGGAACTCTGAATAATAACGGTGACAAGTATACCTATAAACAGACCCGTTACTGGATTTCTAGTCATCGTTATGAGCAGCTCGGCAAAGGGCATCCCAAGGAGCTTGAGTGAGCCGGAGATCATCTCGATGCTTAAAAGAAACGCATAGAGTGCTGCAACAAATATAACTATCCGCAGAGCACGTTTCAAGACACGGGGGGGCTTTCTTTCCGGTGCCAGGGATTCACTCAAGTTTGAACTCCTCTACGATTTTATAGATGGGTCCATTTGGGGTAAGGGTGCTTTGATAGAGGGTGAAGCTGGAGGCAGTAAAGGAGAGCCCTTCCGGTAGAGTGAATGAGTCAAGCCGAAGCGGTGAAGGATAGCGAAGACGAGCAAGCGTAATGTGTGGATGGTAGCGTCTTTTCTCCGATTCGAACCCTTGGCCCACCAAACATCCCTCAAGGCGATTAAACAGATTACTGGATTCTTCTGCCCCCTCTGAAAGTCCCCACCAGAACACACGGGCGCGCCTGGGATTAGGAAACGCTCCTAGTGATCCAAGCACCATCCGGAATCCCTCCAGACCTGATGCAGTCTCGCGCGCCGCTCCAATGATAGCAGTCAGTCTGGTTTCTTCCACCTCTCCCATGAATCTCAGCGTGATGTGGAGGTTCTTCTCTTCCACCCACTTCATGCGGGGAAGCCGAGTCCTCAAAGTTTCTAAAAAATCACCAACCTGTTTGCGGATGTCTGGGGGCAGCCCTATGCCAAAGAAAACCCTCATCAGGCGAAGTATAACCCTGCGCCTGCGGATGTCAAGAACGTAGGGGCACGGCACAGCGTGCCCCTACAGCAAATTGCGCCGCAGTAGATCCAACGCAGCCACAACGCTTCGCTCGCGGATTGATGAACGATCTCCTGGAAAAACGAAGCGTTTGATCCGAACCGAATCCTGGGAGGCCAGAGCGATATAGACCAATCCCACAGGCTTGGTTCTCGTTGCACCGCCAGGACCTGCGATACCTGTGATACCTATACCATAGGTCGAGTTGAAGCGCTCACGAACTCCCTCGGCCATCGCCTTGGCAACTTCCGGACTCACCGCACCGTGACGTTTAAGTAGGATGTGTGGAAGACCAAGAAAATCCTCTTTTGCCTTGTTCGAGTAGCTTACCACACCACCTAGGAAATAATTTGAGCTTCCTGCAACGTCTACGATGCTTGAGGCAAGCATCCCGCCGGTGCAGCTCTCAGCCACTGACAGGGTCTCACCACGACTAAGAAGCAGTTCCACTACTACCTCTGAGAGTTCTTTTCGCCCCACAGCGTAGAGATCGTCTTCAAGTATGCGGCTTAGTTCCTTCAAAGCTTGAGATTTCTCAGCGGCGCAAGCAGCCTGGATCCTTAAATCAACCCCGCCCCGCCTGGGAAGGTAGGAGACCTTAAGGTCGCTAAGACGGGAAAGCACAGGCGCTACCCGCTTCGCAAGCTCGGTCTCTATGGTTCCCACGGTGCGCAGAAGCAGGATGTGAGGGACACTGAGTTCAAAGTTTTCCTCAAGATACGGGAGGAGGGCGGTCTCGGTGATCGCCTGTATCTCCATGGGAACACCGGGCAGCATAACGAGCATGCGATTGTTGTCCTTAAGGATGATACCTGGTGCCGCGCCTGCTGGATTCGTAAAAAGTTCTGCTCCTCTCGGCACCTGAGCCTGGGTTTTGGCGACGGAGTCCATCTTGCGGCCAAGCCTGGAGTAACGTTTGGCAAGGAGATTAAGGAGCCGCTTGTTCGCATAAAGCTGGCGGTTGAATATATCAGCGGCTACTGCACGGGTGGAGTCGTCTGAGGTCGGGCCAAGCCCGCCGCATGAGATCACGAAACCGGTGCGCTCAAGCGCCTCGACGAGGACCTCTCGCAACTGCTCAGGGTCATCCCCGCTAAAGGTCACACGGGAGACTGAGATCCCAATAGATAGAAGTCTTGCGGCCAGATACGCAACGTTCGACTCACGCACCGCCCCTGAAAGGAGCTCGTCGCCGATTATCACCAGTTCTACGTTGTGACTAGCCATGGAATAAAGGAACCGGGATAAGCAGGATTAACCTGATAAGACCGTTGGTCACAACCCCTGCAGCCAGATCGTCAGCCATCACACCCCAGCCGCCGGGCAAACGCTCAAGTAAGCGCAGAGGAGGGGGTTTGAAGATATCAAGAAGTCGGAACAGGATAAAAGCTATGCCAAAGATCAGGATCGAACCGAGCAGGGATACTGGACGCGGTAGCCAGAATAATGCAACAAGCATCCCGCAGAACTCATCGAAGGTGATTCGTTTATCATCATGTTTCCATCCTTTGCGTTCGGCGTAGAAGCCGCCCCATACCCCTAACGCGGAAAGGATTATAATCACAGCCGCAAGTATCAAAGGATAAGGTGCAAGGAACCATGCCGGAACCAACGCGATCAAGCTCGCCACCGTCCCCCCTCCCCTTGGAATATAACCCGTTCCCAAGACTGAGAGGGCAAGCCGCACTGAAAGCAAGGGTTTAGAAGTATCCATACATCAACGCAAACCCATTCCCCCAACGCCAACCAAGTTGCAGCTCCAAGCTAGGTTCTGCGCTTGCGCGAGGGCAGGATATTTTCCAACTCGATCACTAATGGAGCCACGATGAACGAGGAGGAGTAGGTTCCGATTACGACACCTATGGTCATGGTCATCGCGAATGGGAAGATCGCAGTACCCGACGCAAAGATCACTACAGCCACTGACACGAAGAGAGTGGTAAGCGAGGTAACGATGGTTCGGGAAAGGGCCATGTTGATGCCTGAATCGATATTTTCGGTAAGCGTCGCGCCGCGACGGGTCTTTATAAGCTCCTGGATACGCTTGGAGATAACGATAGAGTCGTTCACCGAGTAACCTATGATGGTAAGTAAAGCGGCGATAACAGTGATGTCTATACGGATACCTGCAAGCGTGATTATTCCAAGGGTTATCCATATGTCGTGGAAGACCGCGACTACAGTGCCGACGCCGAAGCGAAAGTCAATCCTAATCCAGATGTAGATAAGGATCAGAGCCAGCCCCAGAAGCAAGGCAAGTATAGCATCCCACTGGAGTTCCTTGCCGAAGGCGGCAGATACCGTCTCCTCGCCGGTAAGCGTCACCTCAAGGCCAGGATATTTGGTCTCGAGTTTATCAATCACCCGCAGACTGAAGCTTTTTTGTTCGTCTTTCTCTATCAGCAGGGTCTTCGGCGTGGTCTGGATCTGAAACGACGAGGTGCCTGTGCTCACATCCTGGATACGAAAGATCTTGACATCGGTTTCTCCAAGCTCGGCAAGAGCGGATCGGATCTTCTCTGTGGTCATAGGGTCGGAGAAGGAAAGCCCTATCTTTGATCCACCCTCGAAATCGATCCCGTAGTCAGGCCCGCCTTTCACGATAAGCAGGATAAGGGTAAGCACGATAAGTGCGCCGGAGGCGATGAAACCTATGTAACGAAGGCGGCTGAAGGGGATGTGTGTTTCTTTGAGTATCTGCAGCATCTCCTCTCCTAGATGTAGAGTTTTCGGTCAGGACGTTTGAACAGGTAGAGGTCGAAGAGGCCCTTGGAGAAGTAGATCGCGGTAACCATGTTTATAATCAATCCAACGATGAGTGTGATGGCGAATCCGCGCACCGGCCCGGAGTTGAAGACGGCAAGTATTATTGCTGCTATGATCGTCGTGATGTTGGCATCTATAATCACCCGCCAGGCTTTACTGTAACCCGTCTCAACAGCCGAACGTGGGAACTTGCCAGTCATTAACTCCTCCCGTATTCGTTCATAGATTAAGACGTTCGCGTCCACCGCCATACCGATGGTAAGGGCGATGGCTGCCAGACCAGGCAATGTAAGAGTGGCTCTGAACCCGGCAAGGATAGCAAGTAGCCCGAAAAGGTTGAAGATAAGGGCCGCCACCGCTACAAGTCCTGAGCCGGTGTAGTAGATAATTATGAATAAAACGACTGCGGCCAAACCGATGATGATGGCTATAACGCCTGCACGGATGGAGTCGCGCCCTAAGGTAGGGCTAACCGTTCGCTCCTCGACGATGCGCAAAGGAACAGGCAGGGCACCGTGCCTGATGAGTATGGCCAGATCCCTCATCTCCTCTCCGGCCCTATCGTTACTCGTAATCGTGGCAGCCGAACCCGGTGGAATGCGTTCCTTTATTACCGGAGCAGACTTCACCACATCATCGAAAACGATCGCCAGACGTTCGCCGACGTTGTTGCCGGTCACATTGGCAAATCGCGCCTGGCCGCTGCGCTGAAGATCCATCTCAGTCATCCAGGTTCCCTGGTAGTTGGGGTCGTTGCCCTGGTAGGGCTTGGCTCTGGCGTCCTTGATGTCTGCACCGGTGATCTCGGCCCTCTTCTTTACCACGTAGACCCTGCGAATGGTTCGTCCCTCAACCTCCTCCTCATGGCCGAAAAGAATCTCAGCATCTGAGGGAACCACCGCACGGGTCTCATCAACAAGCTTCTTGAATGCCCAATACTTACGCTTCTCAACAGCGGCGTCGTTCCTGGCAGGAACAAGATACCCGCTGAACGGCCTTGCGCCTCCGAGCGAGTCCCCTGAAAGATGCACATCTATGTCGGAAAATATCTTCATGGTAGCTTCAGGGCTCGCAAGCAGCCTGAACTCAAGTAATCCTGTCTTTCCTATTACCTCAAGCGCTCTCTCCCTGTACGCGATCCCGGGAAGCTGGACCTGCATGCGGTTCTTTCCAACTCGCTGTATGTTAGGTTCGCTGACACCAAGGTCATCTACGCGATCCCTTATGATGCTTATGGCGTTGTCAGTGGCGCTCGCCACCTCTTGGGGGGAGAAATCTCTGCCAGAGGTATCCGCCTCAAGCACAAGGTGCATCCCACCCACAAGATCAAGCCCAAGGTGGAGCGCCCTCTTCTCGAGTGCCATACGCTCCTCTTCATCCAGATCGGTTGATACGAGCAGCCTGAGCGTAGGGTAAAGAAGAACACCGCCTATCACTAAAGCCAGTATGAAGAGAACCAACTTGATCCACAGACTTCGCTTCATCAAACCTCCTTGAGGGGTTTGCCGGATTCTTCTCTCATCAAACTTTCTTTCCCATAAGGTGCCCCATCTCTCTTACCGCCTGCCTAATACCTACCTTCAGTGCCCGCGCCACGATCGTAAAGCCTATTGAAGCGCCGACTATCTCTTCTATCTCCATGAGCGGCGCGATGTTATCGTAGTCGAGCGCGTGCCCGACGTGCGCTTCAATACCCAATGTGTTGGCGAACCCTGCCATCTTACGGAAAGACTCGATGAATTCAAGATAACTCCCAGAGCCGCTGGGATACGCTCGTGCGTAATGATCGGTGTTGAACTCGACCCTCTTGGCCCCGAGCTTTTGGGCAAGCTCTATCATCTCCTCGGCGGCCTCGATGAAGACCGAGAGACGGATACCTGCGCCGGTGATGCGTTCAGCATAGGGCTTGACATCCTTAAAGCGCGCCCGCAGATCAAGACCGCCCTGGGTAGTAACCTCTTCCGGACGTTCGGGAACCAGACTCACCTGGTGCGGCTTGATCTCAAGTGCGATCCGCGTCATCTCTTCAGTGGCGGCCATCTCCAGATTAAGCTCGCCGCTGATCGCCTCCTTTAGCCGACGGACGTCAGCCTCCTTTATATGCCGACGGTCACAGCGCAGATGACAGGTTATACCGTCAGCCCCGCCTGTCTCGGCTTCCAAAGCAAACTCAACCGGGTCAGGAAAACGCTCGCGCCGAGCCTCGCGCAGGGTGGCGATATGATCCACGTTGACACTGAGCTCACGCATAAACGGAAGGATACTTGCAAAAAGGGAGTATGTCAAGATTTACGAAGTCCACCTAAATACTGTAGAGGCCAAGAAGACTTGACGATCGCCCGAATTGGATTACCAGCCAGACATGCCCGAAAACGATCCTTGCAAAGCCAAGCGATTCTGGGAGGAGTGCTTTGCCAAAACCGAACCTGACATCAAGTTGCTTTTGGAGAGGAGTTTTTCTCCAATGATAACTCTCGTGCATACATCCTCAGACCGAAGGGGGAAGAATTCCCAATAGCGTAGTCCCCAACGCTTTCCAAGGTGTTGCACTTCATTATTGAACCCACGGACTCAAAAGATGGGCACGCAAAGAAAAAGATAAGCCGCCTAACGTCGCGGAGACGACTCCTATCTGCCCCGCATACTTAGAACGATGTTTTGACCCTAAACAAAGTTTCACCAAGAATCAACCCTCTTTATCCATCATAAGCCGCAGCCTTAAAATCCCTGAGCCGAAAGACCCATACGGAGAGAATCGAGAGCGGATAGATAGAACACTCATGTATCCCCCTACTTAGATAACGAATTCAATAGGACCCCTTCATCAAAGCGCCCCCTCCTTAAAAATACCCTTATAAGGTTTAATATCAGGGTAAACAAGTGGCTTCAATTTACTTGACATGGATGAGTTTTTCCCTATTGTGGTAGAATAATTGAGTTAAAAAAGCGAGGTCTTATGCTTGACAAACTAGAGACAGCTATAGGTTCCTCCAAGGCTGACTACACAGACATCCGATACGAGGAGAACCGGCGGGTTACAATAAGCTACGAGAACCGTGAGCTGCGCAGGCTTTCGACAACCACCAGCCGGGGTGGTCATGTGCGCTGCTACACCAAAGGCGGAAAGGCTATCCATTCGTTCTCTCGATTGGAAGATCTTGAGAAAGGAATAAAGCAATGTGCGGCTGACTCACAGATCGTAGGCTCGCACCGAAAAGCCAAGCTCTCCCTTGCCCCTACTGAGACTTTGCGCGGCCAGTTACTGCTTTCGCCTGAAAAGGATCCCCGCAAATGGCCTTTGGATGAAAAACACGAGTTACTCAAGCACTACCGCGATCTGCTTCTCTACATCCCAAAGGTGGTGGTTGTAGCAGGTGCCTACTCGGAGTGGTTCTCGCATCGCTGGTTCGTCTCATCTGAAGGCACCGCGATCGAGTACGATCTCCTGATCACCAACATCGGCTTCCAGATTACCGCAAGAGACGGCAATGTGGTAGAAAAAACCGCGTATTCTGTAGGTGGACGCGACGACTACTCCAACCTCCTCGACCGAGACGAGGAGTTCCTGGAGCGTGGCAGGATAGCGGTCGAGCTTACCACCGCAGATCAACTGCCTGCAGGCAACTTCCCGGTGATCCTTGATTCTGATGAGGCAAGCGTCTTCATCCACGAGGCGTTCGGACATCTTTCAGAGGCGGACGGTCTTCAGGATAACCCCGCGTTTTTGGCCAAGCTCCAGATCGGCGCCGAGCTAGGCTCCGAGATTCTGAACGTAACGGACGACGGCACGATACTCACCGCGCCGGGCGGACATCTGGTTGACGATGAAGGAGTGCGGACCCGGCGCACCGAGCTCATAAAGAAAGGGGTGCTGGCAGGTCGCATGCACTCCCGCGAGACCGCCGCAGAGTTTTCCGAGGAGCTTTCAGGCAACATGAGGGCGGTCGGACCCAAGTTTACCCCAATCGTGCGCATGTCCAACATCTTTATCGAGAGGGGAACTTCCACTTTTGAGGAGATGGTCTCTTCCATCGATCACGGCTACTACCTTGTAGGAGCCAAGGGTGGGCAGACCTCAGGTGATGCCTTCACCTTCGGCGCCCAGTACGGATACGAGATAAAAGCTGGCAAGCTCGGCAGTCTCCTTCGCGACCTCAACATGTCAGGGGAGTTGTTTGAGACTTTGCAAAACATCTCCATGATCGGCGACGATTTAAGATTTGCAGAGCGCGGGGGCTGCGGCAAGGGCGGAGGCGGCCCCATGCAGCTTAATGCAAAATCAGGAAAGGGTGCTCCCCACATCAAGATCAACAAGGTTACCCTCGGAGGTGCCAGATGATAGATGAGGTGCTTAACGCGTCTATGGAGCTTTTCGACTCCTCGGAGATCTACCACAAGGAAAAGGCAGACACCAGTGTGCGCTACGGAAATTGGGATCTGAGAAACATCTCATCCAACCGGGTCTCAGGCGTGATGATGCGGGTAAAAAAACAAGGAAAGCTGGGTATTGCCTCAGCCACCACACTGGACGATCCCAAAACCCTTCTTGAAGCGGCTCTGGATTCGGCAAAGCACGGCAATGAGATCCCCTACTCCTTCTCTCAGGCCACAGGGTTTCCCCAGGTTCAAAGTTACTCTCAAGAGGCCACGAATTACCCAACGGCAAGGATGATCGAGATGTGCGAGCGGGCAAAGGAAGAGGTGCGGGAGATTCTGCCCGACATCTCGCTGAACATCACGATGAGCAAGGAAGAAGAACACATACGTATAGCTACCTCCGGCGGCACGCGCGCAGAGCAACTCATCACCAACGTGGATTTCACAATCTCCGCTCCTATCAAGGGCGCCGGCATATCAGTCTACCGCTTCAAATCGGAGGTCGCCCCATTTGAGTATCCCGCTGAAGTGGTCCGTGAGTTCATACGCCGCTACCGCTGGACAGAAAACGCAGTAACCCCTGCCACCAAACGCATGCCGGTCATCTGGGACCCTGTGGCCCTTTACATGTTCGCCTTGGCCCTTTGCGCTGGAATCTCAGGCGAGGAGCTGGTCAAGAAGACCTCTCCCCTCATGGACAAACACGAAAACCAGATACTTTCGGATAAGATCACCCTCGTAGACGATCCACATTCGCCTCGCGTAGGTGCCAGAGGTTTCGACGACGAAGGGGTTCCTACCGAGAAGCGAGCCCTTGTGGAGCGGGGCGTGCTGCGGAGCTTTCTCTTGGATCTTCGTACCGGTGCCAAGCTGGGAGCACGCTCCTCTGGCAACGGCTTCAAGCGTGCTCTATTTGGGGGCGGCACAAGCGCCATGCCCACCACATGGCCGGCAAACCTGTGGATCCAACCGGGTGATTCGTCGCTCGATGAGATGATTGATTCTTTAGATGAAGGCATCTTCCTCTCCGGCGGGATGGGATTCCATTCATCGAACTACACGCAAGGGCACATCGCGGTAAGGGCAATAGGTTTTGCGATCGCAAAAGGACGCATCACCGGGCGGCTTGAGAACACCATGCTCTCAGGAAACATCTACGAGGACTTCAAGCATGTGCGCGCTGTCTCCAAGGAGATAGAGCAAGGCTACGGCGGCTTCTACCCCTATCTGCTTGTAGATTCCATGCAGGTGGTAGGGAAGTAAGGCTCA
Source organism: candidate division TA06 bacterium B3_TA06 (assembly GCA_005223075.1). Taxonomy (NCBI): domain Bacteria; species candidate division TA06 bacterium B3_TA06. The sequence continues at coordinate 48,641 of NJBO01000006.1, forward strand.
CAGCTGTCAGCCCTGCGCCGTGCGCGGCTTTATCTCTAACCACAGGGAGACAAGTAGGGCACCGAATCCGAAGACGAAGGCGGCGATCCTGAAGACCCACCCCACGTAAGGGATACGGAACAGCACCAGCGCGATGAAGGTACCCAGAAGCATGGAGATGATGATGTGTGGTTCCTTGCCCTTCCTGGCCGCGGAAAGCAGCCAGCGTCCCATAGCCGTTCCTGCGTAAATTATTGAGAAAATGATACCTATCAAGTAGAAAGCACTGACAAACAGACCCGCACCTATTCCCACAACGGAGGCGAACAAGAGTATTACTATGAAAAGCACCAGCGGGAGCCCCAGAAGTGCTATGCCGCCGGTTAAGGCAGAAAGGCCGGGGTTGACCATCAGTCTGCCGGTAACGTTTTTGAAGTGGTGAGGAAGAACCAGTGAGATAAAGAGGCCTGCGCCGGCAAAGAAGAGGAAACCGATGATAGTCCCGATCAACCAGCGTCCAAAGGTACGCCTGGGCAGTTTCTTTTCCACTTCAGGTTTCTCTTTAGGCTCAGGAACAAACTCCCTGGCGCCACTTTTGAGCACGGCACCTTCCGCTATATGAAGCCTGCCCGCACTGTAGCGCAGGGTATCCTCGATAATCGCGCCATACTCTATGAATATCTCCGCCCCTGAGAGCATCACCGGCCCCTTGACGTGTCCTCGAAGGAAGATCACCGCTCCCCCAGCCTCAAGCGAGTCGGTGAAGGTTCCGTCAAGCTGAAGACTTGCCCCGATGACATCAGCCTTACCTTTGATCTCACCTGAGATCTCCACCGCCGCTCCTGCAGCCATAAGGTTGCCTGCCACATCCGATAAGAGACGCACATGCGCTCCTCCCAGGGTGGCATCTCCTGGAACGGGTGCCGCGACTTCAACAAAGGCACCTCCAGCAACCAGATCGTCTGAGATCTGCCGGGTTGAATCAATGCGTACGGCTGCACCGATCAGCGCATTGTCGGAGGCAAACTCCCAGGGGTTGATCTCAACCGCGCCAAGACCGACCACAGAGAGAAGAACAACAAAGACTACATACTTTCTCATGAACGCTCCTTTAGTTTCAGGTTTACTGGTAAAGACGCAGAGGGATAGGCTAAGGTTTCATAAAATTCTCCCTTTTGCTTTCGGAGAAAGGATCGGGGTTAGAAAGTTAGGGGCACGGCATGCCGTGCCCCTACATCTTTTAGGGAAGATCACTGAAACCCTCAGTCATTGCGAGATTTTGCGAAGCAAAATCATGGCAATCTCATATGTGGCAGAATTCGAGAATTTACCACTAGTGTTTATCACCCTTCGGCGGCTCGCGATGACAGAAAAGGCAGAGGCAACGTATAATTATGCTTCACGCAGGCATATCCTTACAGGATGAGAGGTTGAGAGACAAAACCCGAAGGCCGGTCTTGGACCGGCCTCACAGATCCTTCAATTGCGATCTTTCGTCCGTGGGACGAAAGGAGCATCTCTTGAGGTCACTTCTTACCGTTTTTTATATTGCGATCTTTTTGCGTTAGCAAAAAGGAGCACTTGATTTGGGGTGTCTAAATACCGCGCTCCTTGCGCTTCTGGGTAAGATCGGTGATGTGCTTGCGTTCCTCATCTGCAATCGCTTCGATAAGCGGGTGATCTTGTTTATTCACGAACCGCATCATCTCGTGGTAGAAGAGCAGAGAATCCTTCTCCAATCCTATAGCGGCATCGAATGCCGCGGCCTCGTCAGGTGCTTCTTTGGCTAACCGTGCTCCCATGTTCTCATCTGCAAAGACCTCTTTGGAGACCAGTGCCGCGAGGTAATCACGCGCCTCGTCCCAGTCGTAGGGAGCAACGTAGCCCTCTTTGGACAGCCTATCTCGCAGTTCCTTGAAACGCTCAAGATGAACATCTTCCTGATCGGCAAGATACTTGAAGAAGGTCCTCATATCAGCCTCGTTGGATTTTCTGGCAAGCTCTTCGTAGAACGCCTTGCCGTTGCGCTCGATCTGGATCGCCATCTCGCCTATCTCGTATCCTGAGAATTTAATGCCCACTTTGCCTCCTTTAATTTTCCTGCAAGTTTACTCCCGTTTCGTGACATCCAGCCGCAGTGTTACGGGTGTTATCTCCTTGTGCGCGGAGCGAAAGCTCCGAATAATTATGAGAATGCCCCGAAGGGGTACGGGTGTTACGGGGCCTCCTTAGGTTCCATATCCTGGCCGCAGCAGACGAGCGTTCCGGCTCCCGCTTTGGTAACCTTCACTTCCTGTCCGCAGATGTTGCAGACGTAGATCTTTCCTTCCTCAGCCATTGGATCCTCCTTGTCTTTAATTCTAAGTTGCCTCGATTCTTATCTTGCCTATAACCCGCTGGCGGGCGTAAGCTGGACGACTGTCCGGCGGAGGTCGTATGCTCTCCTTCAATTTACTCTAAACAAAAATAGCCTCTTGTCAAGGCAACAACCAGGACCCCAATCCGTCCTTTCTTCTATTACACCCTAAGTCTGTAGGGGCACGGCATGCCGTGCCCCTACAGCCGGAGAGACTTGTGTGGCACAGGCTCTCCAGCCTGTGTAAGTCTATGTTTGGAGTGCAATGACCGCGTCATTGCGCATCAACATGGTTGACGCACTCCAGAAGCCGAGTTCGCTACCTTTTGATGATCTTTTGGGCTTGCTGCCTTCCCTCTTCTGGTCTGTAGATACCGAAGTAAACTCCAGCTGGCAAGTCGGAGAGGTCTAGCTCAAGGTCTCCGTGAACAACCATCGGCCTTCTGACTCTTCTGCCTGATCTTCCTTCATAAAGGGTTAAAGTCCCTCTTTCATCAAACCTTGTGCTGTAGAGACCTGAACTTGGTAAGATAACATCACTTAATTCGTAACTTGGTTGCGATGGGTTTTCTTCTGCTCCGGTTATTATCATTCGGGTGGCGTGGAGGTAGACTTCGTCTACCATATGACTTACAAACTAGCCTCTCTGCCCATAAACTGAGCCTTCCCAAACGAAAGCACTTGACTACGCCCGTTTTTTGAATAGGATGCCCCATGAGAGATGCGGCAAGCAGAGCGGATTCCGACCCTCAAGCAGGCAGGCAAAAAAGGGCTATCCCTGATCTATTTCTGTTGCAGTACCTTCCTATAGTTCCGCGGGGGATAGCACTCGATCTGGGCGCTGGCAACGGTCGCAACAGCCTCTTCCTGGCCGAGCACGGCTTCGAGGTGGATGCATTTGACCGCGACGCCGAATCAGTAGCAGAACTTATGAGGGTAGCCCAGGAGCGGAATCTGCCTGTCAGGGCGATAAGGAACGAACTCACCACCCTCACTATTCTGCCCAAACGCTACTCGCTCGCCGTAATCGCCTGGGTGCTGATGTTTTTAAGGCGAGGCGAACGCGATGGACTGGTTAAGATGGCCATTCGAGGGCTCCTGCCTGGCGGATTCGTCTACCTTGGGGTGTTTTCTACCCAGGACCCTGGATACGCTCTGTGTAAGGAAAAGTTCGAGGAGATCGAAGAACGCACCTTCTTCGTGCCCAAACGCAAGATGACCATGCACTACTTCCTCCCGGAAGAGGCCAAAGCGCTCCTGGGGGGCCTTGATTTGATCGCCTTCAAAGAAGGCTACGAGATGGACATAGGCCACGGCGATCCTCACCATCATGGCCGCATAGAGGTAATCGCCCGTTTGCCCCAAAAATAGAAGCTTTGCATCTTTCAAAACCCCTATACCTTGACTCCATCCGAGTAAAATCTATAATCTAGGGTATGCCTATAAGAGAGTTCTGCTGCCGCGACTGCGGAGCAAGCTTTGAGTTTCTGATCCTCAAGAAGTCGGACGAGGCTAAGGCAAGTTGTCCGAAGTGCAAGTCTCGCAATCTTGAAAGATTGCTCTCGGTGTTCGGGGTAGCAGGAGCGGTTGAGAGACCTACGGCATCGGGTGGCGGCGGATGTTCCACCTGCTCCTCCAGCGACTGCTCCACCTGCGGACGTTAAAACCGGCCACGACTTGGCTGCACGAGGAGGCGGAATCCCCGAGGAGTCACGGCTACCAAACAATCGTTAAAAGGAGGGAAAATGAAGTCTTTTAGGGCTTTGGTTGTACTTCTTACGTTGGGGCTTTGGGTTGCATGGTTGGATGCTGCACGCTGGGAGGTTGATCTGGATCAGCTTCTGAAGACCACTGCCGAATCCGAGCAAGAAAAATTGATCTCAAGAATCGTTTCCGCTAAGCCCTCGTGGCAGGAGGTATCGGATTATCTCCGGAACCTTCAATTCCCCGAGGCCGAGACCGGAAAGATTCACTTGCGCAAGACCACATGCAGTGACGGTGTGGAGCGTTCCTGGATTCTTTACGTTCCCACCTCCTACGACCCCGTCCATCCCACCCCGTTGTTTGTAAACCTGCACGGAGGGGTAAGCCGGCCAGAACCCATACCTGATTCTGAAGCACTCGAGTTCATGGGAGATAACTTATTCAAGGATCTGGCGGAAGAAAACGGTTGGTTGCTTTTGTTCCCGTTTGGTCAGGAAGGAGCCACGTGGTGGGACGAGGTAGGCATGAGTAACATCAATAATCTGGTCAGAACCGTCAAGAGAGAGTACAATGTTGACGACGACCGGGTATGGCTGGGCGGATATTCGGACGGGGCTTCTGCCGCCTTCCTTTACGCCATGGTTTTCCCTACCGACTACGCCGCGTTCATTGCCCTGAGCGGTCACATGGGAACAGGCAGCCTGGGCGGCGATCTGCACACCTACGCTCCCAACTTCTACAACACCGCTGTGTACGCGGTAACCTCGTTTGAGGATCAACTCTTTCCCTCAGCCAAGATGCGGCCTGCTATCCAGATGGCCAGGGAGGCGGGTGGGGATATCTTCTACCGCGAACAGGAAGGTGAGCACGATTTTTCTTACGCAGAAGAGGAGCTGCCCAAGATCGTTCACTTCCTTGAGCGCCATCCCCGCGATCCCTTCCCAACGCGCATAATCTGGGAGTCAGCGGTGCCCTGGTTCGGCACCTGCCGCTGGTTTGCCATCGATCGCATCAGCGCCGATCCCTCTGCATCGTGGCACGTTGACCATAACCTTGTCCTTACCGACGACCGCATCACCATAGGCTTTCGCCACGACGACACCTTCCCAGGTCCAGGTATCAAGGTGAGAGAGATCGTTGAGGGCACTGCCGCGGAGCAGATGGGCCTTGCGGCTGGAGACGTAATCATTCGCGGTAAGAAGAGGAAGATAAAGGATATGGATGACCTGATGGCCTATAAAGCCGGTCTCAAGCGAGGCGACCCGATCCAGCTCACCGTTCTGCGCGATGGCCAGAAGGAGTTACTTAAAGGCACATTGCCTCCTCCTACCAACTACTACCTCTTTAAGCGTGAGCGTCCCTCGGCTATGGCACGGGTTTCCTTCTCTGCAAATCGGGTGGAGATCGAAGGTTCGCGTCTAGGAGGATTCAGCGTCTTTGTTCACCCTGATATGATTCGCCTTGAGAGGAACCTTGTGGTGACCGTTAACGGCGAGGAGGTCTTCAACCGGAGGGTAGAACCCGATATCGATTTTATGCTGCAAAACTTCCTTGCCAATCGCGACCGCAAGCTCATCTACGTTGCGAAGATAGAGGTAGAAATTTAAGACATCCCACGAAAAAGATTAATAAGCCAACCTGAGGCTGGCTTTACCTGTTTTATTTTCCTCCCTTTCGCCCTTCGAGCGAAAGGGAGGAGATTGAGTGGGGTGATTAGTCGTTTCTGGACCAGCGGCCGCCTTCGACAGCCTCCTCAAGATCAGCGGGTGAAAGATCAAGGTAGCCGAGTGCGTTATCCGGAATCTCTATCGGTAAAGGCTCAGGCCCGGCTCTCTTGCCCTCAAGGAAGCCCGCCGAGGCGGCAAAACCTGAGATAAGGGATTCATCTATCGTGCAGTAGTAGAACCTGCCGTTACGGCCTATAACTGAGAGATTTTTGAACCGATCTAAATAATCGAGTATCAACTCCAGCGGTCCCCGGTAGCCTACGTTCCATACAGGATAAGCATGCGGCACGAGCAACTTTTCGGCCTTATCTATCTCAGAACCCTCCAGGAGTTCCAACCGGCGAGCGGTGCTCAGGGTCATATCCAGAAGCTCGTCGGTTGAAGCGTTCCAGAACCGATCCCCCTCGTTTGCAAAGAACTCAACCACCAGGGATGAGTGGCTGGAGTCAGGCACCATCGCAGCGCTCCAGTTGCGTGGCTCGTGCCAGCGGCTGAACGGAACCGACTCGTCAGGGAAGTATATCCATGAATCACCGGTAACCTTGGACGCGTTGATGCGGATAAAAAGGATAACCAGATCGCGGTATCGAAGCCTGGAGGCCGCGGCAAGGACTTCGGGTGGAGGCAAAGGATCAAGTGCGGCGACCAGAAGGTCAAGGTCTATTGATGAGGCGACCCATTCGGGTCTGATGGATCTTCTACTGCCTTTTGGGTCTCGGCTGATGATTCTCGTGATGCGCTTGCCGTCGTGGACGATCTTAACTACCTCATGCCCAAGATGAACCACTCCTCCACGCTCCCTTACCTCCCTTTCCAGATAACGAGCGATCTGGCCGATCCCGTGTCTTGGATAGAGGAAGCGGTCAACAAGGGTGGCGATATCGCCTCTGCGCGAGAAGAACTCACGAACCACCTTGCCCAGGGAGAGTCCCTTGATTCTGAGTGCTGCCCAGTCTGCTGAAAGTTCGGAAGGCTCAACCCCCCACACCTTCCGGGTGTAGTTTTCGAAGTTGAACTCGTAAAGCGAGCGGCCAAAACGGTGCACCACCCAATCCTCGAAGCTCTCCTCTTTTCTGCTTCTAGTGCTCCTGGCCTTTTCTACCAGATAATCGGTGAGCATCTTAGCCGAGTGTGTTACGGGAAGCTTACGCAGCACGTCACTGAGACGCACAGGGTAATCGAAGAAGCGGCCGTCGAGGTAGAAGCGGCTCTTGCGCGGGGTCATGATCAATTCCTCACCCAGAAGCTTCTTTAGGAACACTGCAAGATAGCGCGAGGGGCTGTAGTAGCGGTGCCCACCCAGGTCGTGGTAGTATCCGTCGTCGGTGCGGCGGGTAAGAGCGAGCCCACCGGGGATCTTGCGCCTCTCGATTACCTCGGTATCCACCCCTGCACGGCCCGCAAGGTAGGCTGCACCCAGGCCAGCCGTGCCAGCGCCCAGCACACAGAGGCAACATCCCCTACTCATAGCCGACGTAGCGTGTTTGTCTTCTCAAGACCGAAGATCAATCCATGTGCTGCAAGAAGCGCTGCAAGCGGCAACAAGGGCAGAAAGTGGCGAGGCTGTCCAGCAGGGCCGGTAACACCTATAAAGTAGATCGCTACAATGAATGCCAAAAGATTGAAGGGTGATCGAAAACCCTTGATTAAGAATCCCCTGAGTGCCAAACCGATGATAAAAAGTTTGAAAAGGAACGCAGCCACATACAAGAAGAAGATACCCCCTGTAGGCACAACACGCTCTTCCCATATCAACCGAAGGGCCTCTCCAGGGCGTCCTTGAAGTAAGGCGGCGTGCACGGAAGGAGTAAGATTGCGGATGTCCTGCTCAGGATCCGTATAGAAAAGCAGGAACTCGCTTAACCCCATCGGCAGAAATACCTTGAGTACCCCTGCGGCGTAAAGGCCAGCGTAACGAACCGGATGCTTGATGAGGTAGCGCATCGCTTCACGACCGGCAAAAAGCAACCTCTCAGCCTCGTTACGAGGTTCACCATATCGCTCTAACGCCGCTTGCTCAATCTCCTGCGACGCTTCATTGAAGCTCTTTCCTTCCACCGCAATCTTTACTGGCGCCGCATGTATATACAAAAGATTATACCCCTGGACAGTAGAGAAAAAGAGGTGTCCGAACACTATCCGATTGCGAATAAACCAAGGGGACACGATAACGATATGGCTTAAAAGCAACACCCCGTAGCCCCGCAAGCGCTGCTTGTTGGGCTTCCTTAAAAGGAAAAGGAAGGGGAGAATAAGAGGGAAGTAGAGTCCTACCGGACGGGTAAGTGCTCCTAGCCCGAAAAGCACACCTGCCCCTAAACCTGATCTTGTGGGTGCATTCCCTTCGAAGACCTGCAACACAAGCCACAATGCCGGAACGAGAAATGTAAGAAACAGCACATCGGTCATGAACTGAACGGAATGAAATGCAAGAGCCACATTAAGAATTAGGAGCGCCCCTGCAATTATTCCTGTCTTGGGAGAGAACTCCCGCGCTCCCCAACGGATCATCCAGGCGATAACACCCAAGCTCAAGATAATCTGAATCGCTATCACCACATAAGGAACGCGGCCAACGGAAGCGTAGACTCCTGTGACAAACAAAGGGTGAAGGGGAACAATGGTGGAGTTAAGGGTATAGGGTCCAGAGGTTGCCAATGAGTAACCGTTCCCTGTAATAATGTTGAGCGGCAAACGCTCATACCACACTGCATCGGTAGAGACGAAGAGCCAGGAGGAACCCTTAGCAGCAGGGATAAGCAAAAGAAAATGAATCACTAAGGCTAAACCAAGCAATACGATTAACCATCTATGTCTCACTGAGGTAGAGCGGAGATCAAATCGGCAATTCTTCATTGGTCTTGCTCTCCTTCAAAGGAAGGCCCTCATTCATATCAGGAGGGGGTGTCATGAGGCGGACTCTTAGCTTCTGAAGGTATACCGATGGCTAATCCATGTGCTGCAAGAAGCGCTGCAAGCGGCAACAAGGGCAGGAAGTGGCGAGGCTGTCCTGCCGGGCCGGTAACGCCTAAAAAGTAGATCGCTACAATGAATGCCAAAAGATTGAAGGGTGATCGAAATCCCTTCTTAACAAATCCCTTTATCGCCAGTACGATAATGAAGATATTGAATAGCAACCCCAGCACGTAGACAACAAACACCCAGCCGGTGGGTGCTATACGTTCCTGCCAGATCACCCTTAGCGCCTCCCTCACATCACCCTTCAGAATAGCCTTTTGGACGGGGGGAGTAAGGTTTCTGATCCCTTGCTCAGGGGAAGCGTAAAAAAGCAGGAACTCGGCAAAGCCCAAGGGGAGCAGGGTTTTGGCCACACCTGCGGCGTAGAGCACTGTGTATCGACCGGGATGCTTCAGGATGTAGCGCACGGCTTCCCGCCCGGTAAAGATGAACCCCTCCGCCTCATTGCACGGCTCGCCGTATCTTGCAAAGGCGGCACGCTCCAGATCGGCTTCGGCCTCATAGACGGTCTTGCCTTCAATACTGGCTTTTATCGGGGCGGCATGAATATGCGACAGGTTAAAGGACTGAACGGTAGAGAAGAAGAAGTGCCCGAATACTACCCGATTTCGAATAAACCAGGGAGAGACAACCGCGATGCAGACCAGAAGCAGCGCTCCGTAGCCGAACAAACGAGATCGGCCAGGCTTACCGAAGGGTTTGATGAAGAAAAGAAAGGCGAGGATAAGAGGGAAGTATAGTCCAATGGGTCGTGTAAGAGCGCCCAACCCTAAAAGCAGGCCTGCACCAAGACCGGAACATATGGGACGATATCCTTGAAAAAGGCGAAATACCAACCACAAACCAGGGAGAAGAAACGCAAGGAAAAGCACATCAGTCATGATCTGGGTAGAATAAAAGGCAAGGCACAGATTAAGTAGAAGCAGGATGCCTGCAATGATACCCGCCTTCTTGGAGAACTGCCGAATTCCACACCACATCAGCCCTGCGATAAGCGCAAGGCTCAAGATAACCTGGATTATCACAACAGCATAGGGCGATTGTCCGAATACTGCATAGATACCGGCTATAAACAGTGGATAGCCGGGTACCATGGTCGAGTTCGGTTCGTAAGGAGAGGCTCGGGCCAAGGAGTAGCCATTGCCGGAAAGCATGTTTAAAGCCAGGCTTTCGTAGCACGATGAATCAGCCCATACAAATAGCCTTGAGGAATCTTTGAGTGCAGGGATAAGTAGAAGGAAGTGGATCGCCAGCGAAGCCGCCAGAAGCAGAAATAGCCACCGATTCCTCCTTAAGGTCTCCCCCAGATTCAATCGGCAGCCGTGCATTTAATAAACTATTCCAGGGATTCTTCAGCCTCGGCGCGCAGGTTCTTGAGATAGGTGCGGGCTGCTGAAGAAAAGGACCCGTCAGGGTCGACCTCAAGCACCGCTTCGAAGTCGCTGTGTGCGGCATCCATCTGGCCTTGCTCAAGACGTATCTTACCGCGCTCAAGGTAGGCTTCGGCAATCCTGGAGCGGGCAAGCTCGCTTTCAGGATCCCTCTCAAGTGCTTTTTTGTAGTCGTCAAGTGCGGCGTTGTATTCGGCCTGGTCAAGGTATACCCTTCCCCGGTTCAGGTAGACGCGGGTGAGGCCTGGATCGAGGAGCAACGCCTTGGTGTAGTCGGCCTCTGCTCTGATTAGATCGCCCATTCTGTAGTAGGCGGTGCCGCGATTGTTGTAAGCCATCGCGTAGCCGGGCTTTAGTTCAAGAGCATGTGTATAGTCGGCTATGGCCTCCTCAAGACGGCCCGCATCCGCATGCAGGGCACCTCGGTTGTTATAGGTCAGGGCCGAGCCCGGATCAAGCTCTAAGGCCTGATCATAGAACTTCAAGGCCTCCTCGCCTGCACCTTCGTATTCCGCGCACAGTGCAAGGTTAAGGTATATCTCCGGGTTCTGGGAATCAAGCTTGAGAGCCTTCTCATATATCAGTCGTGCCTGGTTGTAGTTCTCCTTCTTGAAGTAGACGTTGCCCAGGTTGTTGTGGTAGTCGGCCCTTGTCGAATCGAGCCTTATAGCCTGCTCGAAGTCCAGCCTTGCCTGATCCAGGGCCTTCATGTGCATGTAGGTGGTGGCGCGATTGTGGTAGTAGACCGCGTCCTTCGGGCTAAGTCCTATCGCCTTACTGAAGACGGCGGCTGCGGCCTCGTAGTCGGCGAGCGCGTCGTAGGCCAACCCCATGCGGTTGAATGGCTCGGGCTTCTGGGGCTTCTTCTCGGTATATTCCTTGTATAGCTCGGCGGCTTTGGCGTAATCTCCCTCTTCTAGAGCCGTATCTGCATCGCGGATCAACCGCGGGGTGCAGCCGAATAACGTAAGGGCAGCGGCTAAAAGACCCGCCATATAAAGAAACTTCTTCACGATCAACCTCCGGGTTTTCTTGTTTGCTAAATCATACAGAGAGTTTGAGAGGTGTCAACTCTTAAAACCATGCCCCAACCGAACCAACCCCTTGACAAGGCCCCAAAAACTGGATAATATCAATGGATCGGATGTTTCTTCTAAAGATTGAGAAGCAACCGTACTTTTTACAAACCAACCAAGGAGGAGTAATGGGACTATCCAAAAGGTTGCCGCTACTTGTGGCATCTATCTTTCTTTTAGGGGGACTACTTCTATCCCTAAGCTGCACAAGCAACAATCCACCGTTGGTTCCGTCAGACCCACAGCCGAGCGACGGCGCTGGGGGTCAGCCGAGGAGCTTGACGCTTCACTGGAGCGGAGGGGATCCCGACCCGGAGCTTCCCTATTATGACGTTTATCTGGGAACCACAGATCCCCCGCCCCTTAGAGAGGTCAACCTCATAGAAAAATACTGCGAGATCAGCGATCTTGACTCCAACACCACCTACTACTGGATGATCGTTGCCCAGGACGAGCAAGGCGACACCGCCGCCGGGCCGATCTGGTCCTTTACCACCACAATGGGTGATTCCTACGAGCCAAACAACTTGTTCGACCAGGCCTACGGTCCCTTGAGTTTTGGAACGGTCTACGAATCCTGGATCTGGGACTGGGAGGACTATTATGACATCTACTACTTTATCCCGGACTCAAGTGGTATTGTTAAGATCGATCTTTACAGCCTGCCCACAGACTACGACCTGGTGCTTTTTGATGAGAACCAGGAGGAGCTTGATTGGTCCAGCAAGTGGGGACCGGCAGATGAATCGATCTCCTACTACGTCACGGGATCGGAGCTTTACTATGTGGTAGTCATTCTATACGATCGTCCCGACTCCAGAGACTCCTATCTACTGAAGGTAGACTATATCCAAACCCAAGACTCTTACGAGCCTAACGACTCCTTCGATGATGCCTACGGCCCACTGGATTTTGAAACGACCTACGAGTCATGGATATCAACCTGGGATGATGTAGACTACTACTACTTTGTTCCCGCAAGCGACGGCTGGATAGGGATCGATCTCTACAGCCTGCCCGAAGACTACGATCTCTACCTGTGTGACTCCAACTACGATCTAATAGACGCCTCCGAAAATGAATACACTGAGAGTGAATGGATAGAATTCGAGGGGTCGGCTTCCGAGACCTACTACGTGGTTGTGGTGCCTTTCGAAGGATACGATGCTACTGATTCCTACTACCTGGAAATCTATTATTCTTACGGCTCCGCCCAAACATGGGGCCACACGCACAGGGAGAAAAGAAACCTGAAAATCGATTAGAAAGCATTAATAACCTCCCCCTATCTCCGCACGGGGATAGGGGGCTTTTTAAATATCTCCGGGATGATTATGCTTGACAACATTCTCCAACTAGCTAATATAAGCAACAAATAAATCACTCAAAGGATAGAGAAATAATCTCTATCCGTAATAAGGTGAAAACCTTAAGGAGGAGCCACATGAAGAAAGCATTATCGCTAGGATTGCTTCTTATAGGCATGCTGGCGTTCAGCCATGCCCAAGCCAACCTGGTCGACATCGGCATAAACCTTGGCAGGGATTACGTTGTAAATTATGTCATTGGACCGGTAACCTACTGGTCTCAACCTACCATAACAGCCTCCCCCTTCCATGTGGGGCTGGTCTTCGCGGTCTCACCTGTCAAAGGATTTAAACTGGGAGTGCGCGGCGGCTACTCGAACAAGATATTAACCAGAGAATTTAACTCTGTCTCCGATTACTTAGACAGCTGGGAGGAAGAAATCACCATCCACGGCGGGATGGGTGAGTTCAGGATACTGGGTGAGGCCCCCATAGGCGGTGAACTGGCTTTTCTTTACGGTGGATTAGGACTAGGCTACTACAATTACTTCACCGAATACTCAAAGGAAATATACAGTGATCCGACACAGACGGAGTACTCTGAAAGCAACACCCTGGGTTGGGCTCAGACCTTTATTGCCGGTGCTCATATCGGAATAGTCAAATGGGTAGGATTCAACGTGGAGATTGAGAAGCTGGGATGGCAGTCTCTGCAATATGTAGTCGAAGAAGTCACTGTAGATGATGAGAATATTGGCGATTATGAAGGCAGCTATGAGCCTGCAGGTGGACTAGGAGATATAGGCGTCTCGGTTGCTTTGGTTTTCAAGATATAGCCGGCTTGTAAGAGAAACCCTAATCGCCTTACGTTGCCCGGGCAAGCCATTATTGCAATTGGGGCATGGGAACTATAACTTAAGCCGAAACTTTTGACACGTACGGGGTAAGAGATATACTGTGTCCCAATGACGAAGATATCCTCGGCACTTGCCAGAAGATTGACCCTGCACTCCCAATTACTGGACGGTCGAACAAAACTGCCTAAAGGGAAGGAAGGAATAGCCCAGGCTATCGAGAAACTGGGCTACGTTCAGATAGACACCATAGCGGTCATCAACCGCGCCCATCATCATACCCTCTGGACAAGGCGACCGGACTACAGCCCTGCGATGCTCGATGAGCTTCAGGCCAAGGACCGCCGGGTATTCGAGTACTGGGGACACGCCGCTTCGTATCTGCCGATGAAAGACTACCGATACTACATACCCAGGATGCGTGCCTTCCCCTGGGGTGACGGCTGGATCAAAAGGATGCACGAGAGGCATAAAGACGTGATGAAGGACGTGCTGGAAAGGATACGCAAGGAAGGTCCTCTGGGCTCGGTGGACTTCAAGGCGCATGATGGCAAGAAGCGCGGGGCGTGGTGGGATTGGAAACCGGCAAAGACGGCGTTGGAGATGCTTTTCTGGAAGGGAGATCTGATGGTCACCGAGCGCCGCAACTTCCAAAGGATCTATGACTTGACCGAACGGGTGCTGCCTGGGGGGGGGTAGATACCACGGTTCCAGATCCAGCTGAAGTGGCCAGGTTCAGGGTAAAAAGGGCGCTTTGCGCGCATGGTATAGCCACCCAGCGAGAGATCTTAGACCATCTACATATAAGTTCGAAAGAGAAAGTTCCAGATGCTTTAGACGAAATGGTTGATTCGGGAGAAGTAGTCCAGGTAGAAATCGTGGGACTTGAAGGGATCAATTATTATGTCCTTAGCGATGTTCTGAGAAATGCATCGCGGCTTAGCAAACGCAAACCCCGCCTGCATCTTCTCTCTCCTTTCGACAACCTGATCATCCACAGACCTCGAACAGAACAACTTTTCGGGTTCTCATACTCACTTGAGTGCTACACTCCCCCTGCCAAGCGCAGGTTCGGCTACTTCTGCCTGCCCATCCTATGGGGTGAGCAATTCGTAGGAAGGCTCGACCCGAAAGCCGACCGAAAACAAAAGACGCTTGTGGTCCGCAACCTTGTATTCGAGGAGGGGTTTAAACACTACGAGGGGATTCTTCACTCGCTTGCAGAAAAACTGAAAGCCCTGGCCTCATTCAATAGATGCGAGAAGGTACTGATCGAGCAGACAATGCCCGGCAAGGTAAAAACTCACTTAAGTAGAACGTTAAGACTTTAAGCTAACAGTAGTTCTCTTGCTAAAACCTTCTCCCACCCGGGATATCCACCGACATGGTGGTACAGGGATTTGAGATTCAGGTTAGTCAGTTTCTTGTGTTTGTTCATCTTTAGCCTCCGATCGCGATCTCCATGGCTTTATTCGTCAGGTTTCTATTGCACTCGTCATAATCCAGAGGAGACTTAATAAACAAAAAAGGGAGATATTATGCCTTACGCAACGATAAGAGAAATTTTGTCCGAGGTGGATGCGGAGAATCCTCCTGCACCCGAGCATTTTCCTGATTTTAATCCGACGGATATAGAGGCCTGGGCATATCTTATACACGTCTATCTCGATTCTTCGCAGTCGGATTTTGGTCGTCCGTCCTTTCTGCCCAAATATACACGGGCAACCGGTGGGTTCCAATATGGATTTCTCAGCCAGGAGAATCCCTTCGCACCCCGATATCCCGCAAACTACGATAAAGCGATCAAAGCGACTTACATCAAGAAGATATTGGATTACATCACGATTCTGACGCGAGCATGGATAGGGAGGGATAAAATAAGTCTGATTGGACAAAAGCAGGTGATGGGTTTTGATCTCAAAGGTGAAACAATAGACGATCGTTGGACCTTTTTCCTCGGGCTTTACAACAGAGCCATGCAAGCGCGGGACATAGCCTGGCGCAAGATTATGACCTACTGTGCCACTCTGATTGGAAATCAGAATGCAAGCAATACAAGGATTATCATTCCAGAAATGGTCATCCTTTACTCTTATGTCAAGGCTCAATGGGATGCGGTATTTGGTCAGGTCGCCAACCTGGTGATTAGCTCTGGCTACAGAACACCTGCGGAGCAAAGAGGGTTAAAGGTCCCTCATAGCGCACAAACCACACATGCTGTGGGCGGGACTATAGACGTTCAACCCGATCTAAGTGCCATACTTTTCACTGGACAACAAAAGCGGTTCGTATTCTGGGGATACCTGGCATGGCTTTTTAGGGTTGTAGGAAATGATAGATTAGAAAAGGTGCCGTATACCCTGGTAGAGACAAGGAAAGGTAATAACGTTGTTCACGTGAGCTACGCCTACTTGTTATACACCCAGATGAAGGATGAATACAAAGCTATACTTCCTGGATTTCTGCTACCATATGATGGTGATCTGCCTCACATCCATGATCCCAAGACAGGTAAGGCAAAGGTTAAAGCGGAGATGCAGGGTCCGAACACAATCCCAGCGTCTAAGTACTGGAATACCTTTAACGAGGGTTCATTTAACTTCAGTCGTCTAGGCTCGGATGCCGTTAATAACCTTACGGGCGCCGGAGCGGTTTCAGCATCATGGATGGCGGGGTTTGTGAAGTTTCTGCAGAAGAAGGAGGACCTAACCGACCTTCAGAAGAAGAAAATCTCCAGAATCAACCTCCACCACCTCGATAAGGTTCAGTCTACCTGGCCCTTGCCGTAGGATGCTAAAATCAAAATTGTACACTTGACAGATTGAATTTTTATCTTACAATTTCTTCGTGAGAAGACTGACGTTTACTCTTCTTATATTTTTGGGTACCATCCAGGGGTTTTCTCGAGAGGAGTTTGTTTGGATATACACTTGGCACGCCTGGCTTAGTTATATAGCTCACGAGGACTGGGAGGCTTATTTAAACACCTACGGCCACTCAGAGAGAGGCATGGAAATAATAATCCCGATACCTTTGCTTACCGAGGAGTATCCGCGTGCCGCGGCCCAGCTTGACAAGCTTGTGAAGGATGCAATGAAAAATCATCACAGTCTCGATTGGGCGCTCGATTACCTGAAACCGTCTTTGGGGCCAGCGGCTTCAGTTCCCGACTCGCTGCGCAGAATGATGCTTTACTACATCTACCACGACAATTTTTCAAGGCTGAATAGACCTTGGTGCTACAAAGAATCCATCCACATAGATTGGTTTTTTAGCGCAGGTACGGGGACTTACGATAGGGGTTGGGTTCGCTACGCGTATATAAACACTGGGCCTGGGGAGGATGCGGCAGAGTTGTGGTTTTACGGCTACTGCGCGATCGCGTGGGCCAGAACAGATAACGCCATTATGGATTCCGCTCGCGCCGTGCGGATGTTCAATAAAGCAGCAGAGAAGAACATGCTGGTAAGCAGGTTGTCCAAGCCGATATGGTCTCCTATCCTGAGTGTCCAACCCGTTGGTTTTCACTATGATTACAAGATCCCAGCAGTTCAGCTCGCAGTTCCAGTGGAGTACGACTGCTGCGAGGTGTATCCTGAGGTTTTCAGGAGACCTGATACGCTCATAGTAACAGTCCTTGTAAAGAACGGTTATGAGTATCTTTTCTCCTATTCCAACTCAGATTCCAAGGGCGACAACTTCTCTAACTTCCTCCAGGAAGAGATAGTTTTTCAACCCTAGCCTTGGCCCTTGACCCCAACGGGGCGGTTTCGGCGGCATGGATACAAGGTCTTTTGAGATTTCTGGAGAGCAATCAAGATTTATTGTTGGAGCCAGACCGGCAAAGGCTTGCCAGGATTAATATCAATGCTCTCCCCACACACTGGGCTTTGCCATAGGAATGGTAGAATCAATGGGATTGACACAATAAACCTTTGTCTTATAATATCTTGATGAAAAGGGCGTGGGTTATTCTTCTTGTGATGTGCGGAACGATGTGGGGGTTCTCGCTTGAGGAGTTTTTGTGGATTTTCTACTGGCACGACTATGATTGCTACTTGTGGGAGGAAGATAGAGAGGCCTATAAGGCTACCTATGGCCCCAAGGACTGGAGTAACGAGAAGATAATCCCTATGCCCGTGCTTACACAAGAGTATCCTCGTGCCGCGGTCCAGCTTGATAAGCTTGTTGAGGATGCGATGGGAAGACAGAAGAGCCTTGACTGGGTGCTTGATAACTTGAAACCCTCCTCCGGGCCGGCGGCTCCCTTGCCTGATTCCGTTCGCAGGGAGATGCTTTACTATCTTTACCACGATAACTTCTACAAGGTTAAGAAGCCATGGAATTTCGGCAACACGGTATTCGATATTTTACACTTCAGCGGAGGTACAGGTACATCCGAGCAGGGCTGGGTTCGTTATGCGACCATACCTGTTTGGACAATGGAAGAGGGGAAAGCGTATTTTAGCGGTTATACCGGGATCTCGTGGGCTCGAACCAGCGATACAGTGATGGACTCGACTCGCGCTATGTGGATGTTCAATAACGCGGTGCAGAAAAACGTATTGATAAGTAGATTGTCTGATCCTGCCTGGTTTCCGATTTTGAGCATGGAATCCTGTGCCTTTCATGAGCGTTACGAACTTCCAGCATTTTGTATGAAGGTTCCTCTTGAATACGATTGTTGCGAAGCATACCCTGATGTTTATAGAAAAAATGACACCCTCTTCCTGGCGACTTTTATTACAGACGGCTATGGGTATCTTATCTTTTCTTCCGTTGGATTTTGGGGAGAGGGATATCCCTGGAATTTCTATTTAAGATTTCGACCTTAACTATTCCTCAATCTTAAGCGCCAGCAGCATGTCCTCAACCGAGAGGCCGGGAAGCTCGAGGCCCTGCTCAGAAATTACTCGGTCGATCCGAGTACCAACCTCACCTCGTGTTCTGTAAGCACCTTTCAGACCATCCTCGATCCTTGGCAGCCCCTCAAGCGGAAGAAGGGTAAAATCGCCGGAGATGATCACATCCGCCAATCTGTTCTCATGCACCTCTGATGCCGTCCTTATCAGTCCGCCCGGTGCCTTGTGCATCCCTATGATAAACTCGACACCCGATCTGATCCTCACCTCACCCGGCTTCTTCATGGTGCGTTTGAAGAGGAAGCTCGAATCGGTCATCCTGGCGATGGTCTCGGTATTCTTCCGCTGAAGTTCCGGTGTATACTCGGCAGGCTCCAGCGAACCAAGGAGTAGGGTGAACTTCTCTATCAGCGCCTTCCGTACCTGGGCACGGGAAGGCTTCTTGCCCGTCTCTCGATATATCGTGGTTACATGCTCCTGCATCGACTTGTGGATCTTGTCGCGGAACTTCTCGTCCGGCACCTTCAATACCCGGGCCATCGTATCATAGTCGAAGTCTATCAGGATACCGCCCACGAACACCACGCAGGGGCCGATGTTTCCAGCACCCTCGCCCGCGATCTTTCGCTCGCCCTGGATGGTAACGATGTCGTTTACCGGGCGGAACTTTGTTTCAATACCGAACTTGCGGTAGGTCTCGATTGCAGGTGCGGATAAGGTCTGATACAGCTCCGATATCTTGCGTGAGGCCAAAGGGTTGTCGCGGCGCAGGATCACCTGGTAGAAGACCTGGTTAGAATCAAGATAGGTGGCGCCGCCCCCTACTTCCCTGCGCATCACCGGCAGGTTGTGTGCCGCACAGTAATCAAGATCAATCTCGGCTGCCGCGTCCTGGAAGTATCCCACGCTGATGATCGGGGTCTGCGGCGAGACAAGACACAGGCACTCGATTCCTTCCCTGGCGATGGTATGGAATACGGTCATCGAATCCTGGCCTGGCAGGGTATCGAAGGTAAAAAGCTTCAAGGGCTACTCCTTTTGTTTTGATGAGGATTATAGTCAGCGAATTGCTTATGACAAGGGATTGGGTCTTATGTGGCACAGGCTCTCAGCCTGTTCAATATTATTCTGGTTGGTTAGGGCCTTGCGATCTTTTGACCAAAGGTCAAAAGGAGCAATGAAGCATGTAGGGGAGACGCATGCGTCGCCCCTACTATCTTAGTTGTCAAGTCCGACATCTTAGGAGGGATCTTCCGCAGACCGTTTGGTTATCCAGGCTTGGGCTTCCTTGAGGTGCTCAAAGAAGTGGCTTCGCTCGCGGAGACCGATTCCCTTGCAAAAAAGCTGAATGAACCGGCGCAGGTTCAGGGACCCGCCCACTATCACCAACTCTACCTTACCCCCGTAATGCTTTGATGCCTGGGTCAGGAGTTCTGAGAACACCTGCCTTGAGCGTACACCCATGTGCACCAGCTCGGAGATGTCTATGAGTATCAGGCGGAGGTGATAAGGCAGAAGCTCGACACTTGTGACGTATTCTTCGATCAGATCCTCAATCTCGCGAGGTTGTGTAACTCCCTCAAGATGCATGGTGCATACGCCGTCTTGGGAGAAGGCCAGATTTTTCATCGTACCACCATCACAGTCGCATCGTCGGTTCGACGACAATTATCTCGCATGAGGATGCGTGCGATCTCAGTTGGTGATAGTGTAATCTCATCGGTGGAGAGTTCCCAGCGATCCCGTAGACCGTCTGAGTGCATCACGAAAACGCTTTGCTTTTTCCAGGGGTAGAAGAAGAGACGTGGTGGGCGTAAGCTTACCCCCAAGGTGCCGCTCATTGAGATCAGACGAGCCCACGATTCTTCCTCCGGCAGCCAGAGCCTGGCGCTTATATTGCCCACCCCTATAAAGGAGAGTTTATTGGCAGGTTCGTCGATACGTGCTATCCCTGCCACTGCACCGCGGGTGCTGTGCAGGGCACTGTGAAGTTCGGCAGGCATCTGCTGGATGGGCTTGCGGTGGTTCGCATGCAGGTAGGCTTCGGCGAGAGCAGCTGCTTTTCTTGCCTCGTTTCCGTGTCCAAGCCCGTCTATCACCGCAAGGAGCGTTCTCGGACCGTCGTGATGGATCACGTGACCGTCCCCGCAGATAGCCGACTCCGGATGGGTGCGAACCACAACACTCACAACCGCTTTTCTGTGGATAGCTTCGTCGGTGGTTTTGCCAGGTGGAAGGTACTTCCGTAATCGCACCTGGGTGCCGTTGGAGTTGGAGTATATCTCAAACTCATCTGCGATGCGTTGCACAGAGGCCAGACCTTGACCCAGTGAGCCGGCGGTGCTTAAACCCCCTTGGAGTACCTGTGTGACGTTCTTGATGCCAGGGCCCTCGTCCTGGACAAAGATCTCGATTCCACGCAGATCGTTCTCTTTAAGCTCGTGAAAACTCATCCTGCCGTTTTTGGCCTTGTGAACCACGAGGTTTGTGGCAAGTTCGCTAACGCAGAGGTCTATCTGGGCCAGGAGTTTATCCTTAAATCCAAGCTTTTCAGCGAAGCGGTGTATGATTCCTCGTGTCTCAAGAATATGTTCTTCCTTTTCGATGCGCATCTCCTCGATTTGCTTCATACGGATAGCCATTTCTCTATGATGACAGTGGTGCCTTGACCGGGTTCGCTGGAAATCTCCATATGGTCAGAGAGCCGTTTTGAACCAGGCAGTCCCTTGCCCATGTTGCCGGATGATGACCAACCATCTTTCATTGCCAGTTCAATATCCTCGATTCCCGGTCCGTGATCGATGAAGGTGATCCGGATACCCTTATGAGGATTTGTGAGTTCCTCTATGTGGGCTTCTCCCTCGCCCGCGTAGAGGAAGGCGTTGCGTGCCAGTTCCGAGACGGCGGTGCTGATACGAGTCTGGTCTACAAGCCCGAAGCCGATATCTCGCGCCATAGACCTGACAACCGTTCGTACCCTTACGATGTCCACCTCTTCCTTAATCGGAATCACTATCATTGGACTCCTCTGTGCTTTCCTCCTCCTGCTGGGTTCTTGCCCCCATCTCTCGTTCCTTTAGTAGTTCTTCCAGCAGTGTATAGCCTTCGTCAAGATTTAATGCGGTTTTTACATCACCCAGAGAAAGCCCAAGCTCAACTAAGGTGATAGCAACGGCCGGGTGCATGCCCACGATTACGATCTCTGCGTCAAGGGTGGCGGCCATGCGTGCGGTGTCGGCAAGGATTCTACCTATGAAGGAATCCACCATCTCCAGGGCTGAGATATCAATGAGTACGCCCCGCGCCTGGGTCTGGGAGACACGCTCGAGGATATCTTGCTGTAGCTGTTCGGCCATCCGGTCGTGAAGATCGATCTGGATAGAGACAAGCAGGAACTCCCCGAGCTTGAGGATGGGGATGATGCTATCTCTTGTTGTTCTTCTCATCTTCTACGATTTGCAGTTGTAACCGGTTGAAGGTCCAATTCAGGACGATTTTCAAACCCCTTGATTTTGTTGGATTCGCTCATCTCCCTTTTTTCTTTCATGTTTTTAATCCGTGTGCGCTTACTTTTCTTTGAGCCACGTGAGGGCCTCCTCACAGGTATCGAAGAACTTGGTTTTAATACCATGCTTGATCATGGAGAAGTACATATTCATTATGAATCGCATCAGTGGTGAGGCTTCCACGATGGCGGTGCGGGCTCCTTCTATCCCTATTTTATTGATCATGTCCGTGACCTTTCTGCCGGTGTTGCGATCTACCTGGAGGGTTTTGGCATCTGAGAGGTCTATGAGACTCGGTTGGCTTTTTTCGAGCGGCAGTTCCTCGGCCCGCTCGGCGATTTGAAGGTGCTCGTCTGTGGTTAACCCCACGATATAACGAATATGGAGTACCACTTTGTTCTCGTCATACTTGGATATGTGCCTCATCAACGCTCCCACTTTAATGAGTCGCCGGAAAGGCTCCATGGCGGTCGGCTCGATGTTTTATGGAGGGGGAAGGTGTTGTATACCTTTGCGATTAAGTTGCCCTCAATCCCAGCAGACGCCATCATTTGTATCCCGGCGCAAAAGGAGTTATTATGCATGATAGGTTCCTTTCGTCCTGATCGTAAATAAACTTGCTCTCAACTTCAACCCATTTACCTCGCCATACTTGTCTTGAGTAATAAATTGTGTAATTATACAGTCTTGGATTCATATGTCAAGTCTTCTGACACTTTTTGTGTTTTAACTATGCTATTTCCTTAAGGAGAACGACTTATGAGGATTCGTAGAGGTTTATTTGGGAGTTATTGTGGTATTCTTTGTTTGAGTTTTAAGAAAAGGATACCCTAACGTGGGGTGATGCTGGTTTCTAGCTTAGATTTTTTTCGTTATGGAATTGGCCATGAGAACGGAGTAAGTATGCTTATCGAAGGTGGACATTTTAGAGCGCTTGAAGCTCTTGGCAGGTGAGAGTCGAGCTGAGAACTACTACAAGAGATTGCGTTGGGGAGGTGGACGGAAGAGGTATCTGGAGTGTGGGAGTTTTAATCTTCTTTCTCTTGCAGACGGTTGCTATAAGTGTAGGATTTGTGGTGTTCGATTCGGTGTTTTTTATTGTGGTCCACACACGAGTATGGAGCGATCGCGTGGGGTGCATTTGCCTATCAACTTGCAACCAGTCAAAATTGGTCCGCAAACTAGCCTGCAGTCCAAGCCAGGGCTAATCTCTTCGCAGGGGGCTTCTTTTTGATCTCAAGAGATATTTATATATGATTCCCAGTGGGGGAATGGGGAGTCAGTTGGGGTCTTCCACCGGTGAATGGGTAGGTTTGCGGCCTCGGCGGAAGAGAAGGAACGCCCCGCCCACGACCCCGAAGGAGACGTTTACCACGTCAAACAGGATCGAGGTAGCAAGTGCCGTCTCCCTGGCGACCGCAAAGGTGGCAAGCATCTGCACAAATGTCTGTTCGCGGAGTCCCCAGCCGCCTACAGAAAACATGGCAAGGGTGTTCACGATCGGTATGGTTACCATGATATGGATGAATCTCGTTTGCCCACCAAGCGAGAGGAAGAGAAGATACCATATCCAGGCAAGGCTTATCTGAACGCCAAGGGAAACCAATACCGCGGCAAATAACGCACCCTTGTGGTTGCGGTAGTGGGTGATAGACTTGAATGCCCCTGCGATCTTTTCACCAAACGGATACTTGAATACTCGCAGTTTTGAAAGCCAGGGGGAGATCCAGGCGTTTATTTTTTTAGAAAGGAATGCGAGAGTCAGGGAGATCGCGAAGCCGAACCCGGCACCGAAGATGACAAGCAGCAGGAAATTGCCGCTCACTGCGGCGTAGAAGATACTTGCAAGGAATGCGAAGCTGAATACTCCGATGAAACCCACCATGCGGTCGGTCCACACGATAGAAAACGCCACCCCTTTACCCTCGTGCCCGCTGGTGTCCACTATACGGTAGACGTCGCCGCCTATTGTCGTGGGCAGAACGTTGTTGAACAGCATGTGTATGAGCACGCTGCGGTAAAGGTAGAAGAAGCCGTAGGGATGGTTGCGTGCCTTGGATAGGATGAACCAGCGCAGGGCAAGAAAGGCAAGGAAGCAAAGGTATACTCCTGCCGCAACCCCAACGTAGATAGGTTCGGTTTGCTGTAGCTCAGCCCACGTTTTCTTGAGATCAACGGTAAGGATGATGATAGCAATGAAGATAACGGCTATGGCGATCCGCAGCCAGAAGAATATCCTGTCTTTGGTTTTCTTATCCATCAGATGGCTCTGCGTTCCACGGCTGATGCAAGAAGTCTCTCCGCTCTTCGAGCCACCCGCTCCCAGGTCAGGGTTGATGTCCACTTTCGATTCGCCTCGCCCATCTTCCGCCGCAGCTTCTCATTCGTCAGCAGTCTCTCCAGATGGTCGGTCATCTCATCAATGTTTCCGTGCTCGTAGAGAAATCCCGTGTTTTTATCCTTGACCGAATCCGTTAAGCCGGGCACCCGTGCCGCGACCACAGGTGTGCCGCACGCACCCGCGTCCGTTGCCAGAAATCCCCAGCCTTCCTTGGCCGAGGGTTGGACCGCTACCGCCGCGCGCTGATAAAGCTTTGCCACATCCGCAAGCGATACCCAGCCCGGAAGCTTCACGCTGTCCTCGAGTCCAAGCCGGTCTATCAACTGCCTCAATCTATCTGCATCCTTACCTGTACCCGCAATCTCGCATCTGGCGTCAATTCCGCGCTGTCTCAATCTAGCCATTGCGTAGATGACGTGGTCTACGCACTTGTAACGCATTAATCTACCTACAGATACCACGAGTTTTTTTCTTTTTTTAGGTCCGGGTTTAAAGATGGGATTAACGCCAACCTCAAGAACCTGGATGCGCTCGGGCTTCATCCCCATCTGAGCCAGCTCCTTTTTGCCCGATGCACCCAGACACCCGAAAAGACCCTTACGGTAAATCCTGGGGATCAGCCCCTCGGTCCAGTAAACGTAGGAGCCGGCAAGGAAATTCGTCTCTTTAAATATCTTCCTGCGAAAGACGTGCATAACGATACCCACCACAGGGGTCGAGCCAGCCCACAGCGGTGTGTAGAACGGGATCTTGTTTAGATCGTCAAGCACTACGTCAAAATCATTCGATCTTAAAAAACTCCGAATCGGTCTGCCGTATAGATGAAAGTTAAAGGTGTTGCGCGAGCCTGTCCTTATCACCTTGATCCTGTCCAACAACGCTTTATGGGGTGCTCCAGGATACCCACAGGCCAAAAGGGTCACGTCGTGGCCGTAGGAGACCAGTCGGACGAGAATCTCCTTGAGATAGAACTCGGCTCCGCCTTTTTGCGGCGCCCCCCAGTCCTGCCAGTTGATAGCAAGGATCCTCAACCTAGATCCCCCAGGAGGCTCCCTCCCTGGCGAACTCAACGCTTTCGGGGAACTTCCTCTTTTTCTTTGCCAGATAGACCTTGCAGGCATCCTCCATCTTCCTTAGTTTGGCGTCGTCATGGCCAGGGTCAAAGTGGGTGATGAGGAGTTTTTTTGCCCCGCAGGCTATTGCCTGATCAACACATAACTCAGGGGTTCCGTGACCGAAGGTCTGGGTTGAGCCTCGTAGCTGCTTCGCGGTATACTGGCCGTCAAGAACCACGAGATCGACATCCTTGCAGAGGGTGTTGATCCTGTCGTTGGTAAAGGCCAGGGGCTCGTTGTCGGTGCAGAAGGCCATGGAGGCGTCCATGTAGTCTATTCGATAACCGATGCAGCCGTTGGGATGGTTGAGTGGGATGGTGGTTACCTTGGCTACATCCTTGGGGTCTACGGATTTGGTCTCGGCTGATTCCTTTTCAGAGACATACATGTATCTGCCGTTCCGGTGCAGGTAGTAGAAAACCTCGGAAAACATCTTGTCGTGCGCCTGGTAGAGTTTTTCCGCTGGCAGAGATACGTGAGGAACCGGGAAGTAGGGGCTTGACTGCTGCTCCTCCAGACACTGCAGGACTATGTTTCTTATGGGGTCTGCGCCCTTCCTTTCATCCGGGGTAAAGCCGTGGATATGAAAGGTGTTGGCCTTGATGTAGAAGGGAACGCAGAAGCCGATTCCCTGGGTGTGGTCCGAGTGATAGTGGGTCAAAAGAAAGATGAACGATTTGCCGATTATCCCCTTGCTCATCAAGATGTTACCCAGCACCCTTGCGCCCGAGCCCATGTCCAGGGTGATATTGAATGGACCAGCCTCGAGGTAATAACATGTGGTGTTGCCGCCGTAGGCCGAGGTCTTAAAACCCTTGGTCGATGGGGAGGGCAGGCTGCCCCTGACCCCGAAAGCATGTAACTTCACGATACGCCTTCCTTTGCTCTCCAGTATGAAAGCAGATCCTTCATGGTCTGCTCCAGCGTGATTTCTGCACGCCAACCTAAATCCTTGCCTATACGCGATGCGTCACCATGCAACTGGTGGATATCGTAGGTACGCATGCGCGATGCTTCTTGCACTATCTTAACCTTTAATCCGGAGATTTCAACCAGCATCCTTACACCCTCCTCTATAGATATACACCGCCCCGAGGTTACGTTGTAGGTCGAGCCAGGCTTCGCCTTATCGGCTGCCATCATATAGGCACGCACCACGTCGCGCGCGTCCAGCACGTCCCTTATTACAGACAGGTTGCCCATCTTTAGGACATGTTCTTGTCCGTCTTTCTCAATCCTTGCCAGACTCCTTGCCACGTGAGGAAAAACGAAGCTCTCTGTTTGTCCGGGCCCGGTATGGTTGAAACCTCGACTGATAATTATCGGCAGTCCGTGCTCTCTCATATAGAATTGACAGATCTCTTCTCCCATCAGTTTGCTCAACCCGTAGACGTTGATAGGGGCAGGCCTGGTATCCTCGTTGACCGGTTGATGAGAAGGATCGACGTTCCCGTAAACCTCGCATGAAGAGGTGAATAGGACCCTCGGTTTCTCATCAAGTTTCGAGCAAGCATCCAGCAGATTGAGGGTTCCGGTGACGTTTACCCCGAAGCACATCCCTGGATTCTCCTGGCACATCCTTACAGAGGAGATCGCGGCGAGATGATAAACCCGTTGGGGTTTGAGGGAAGTGATGAAATCTTGGAGTGTCTTTTTATCCCGTATATCGACACCTTTGGACTCGAAAGGCAGATCGGGAGATTCCTGCGGGTCGTGAATCCCGATTACTGTATTACCCCTTTCCATCTCGGCCCTGGCCAGCAGCCTGCCGACGAATCCACTCGCGCCGGTTATCAGTATCTTGTCTGGAGAGTGAGACACTGCCTGGTCCTGTCCAGGAAAGGCTGGCTAGACCCGCTCGCGCCAGAAGTCGAGGAGATCGGCAAGGGTCTGCTTGAACGCAATCTCAGGCTTCCAGCCGGTTTTCGCGCGGAACCTGGTCGCGTCACCTATCAGGAACTCGACGTCCGAAGGACGCATACGTGCAGGGTCCTCTTTGATCGTTATATTCACATCGGCCTGGGCAATAAGCATATCCAGAAGCTCACGGATCTTTATACCCTTGCCTGAGCAGATATTGTAGACCTCGCCTGGTTCGCATCTCTCCAGCGCCATGGTATAGGCCCTTGCGATGTCCCTTACGTCGGAGAAATCCCGCACCGCATCCAGGTTGCCTACGCGGATTAAAGGCTCGGCTTGTCCCTTTTCGATCATGACGATCTGACGGGCGAAGCTGGAGGTTACGAAAACCTCGCCCCGGCGCGGGCCGGTGTGGTTGAATGCACGGGTCCTTATCACGCGAAGCCCGTAGCTCTTGAAGTACTGGAAGGCCAGAAGGTCCTGGGCTACCTTGGAAACCCCGTAAGGTGATAGGGGATGCAGAGGAGTCGTCTCGGCTATAGGCACCTCGTCAGGATGAACAAGCCCGTACTCCTCCGAAGATCCTGCGATATGAATTAAAGGATCGCCTCTCGCTTTTCGGCAGGCCTCGAACAGGTTGACTTCACCTATGACGTTTGTAGAAAGCGTCTCTGCCGGTGCCTTCCATGACATGGGCACATAGCTTTGTGCCGCGAGGTGGAACACCCAATCAGGGTTGATCTTCTCAATCAGCGACCTCATGGACGCCGCGTCTCGTATGTCTCCCTCGATCAGATTGATCTTGTCCTTGAATCCTTCAACATTCTCCATACGCGAGCGCCAGCGGTACAGACCGTAAATCTCGAATCCACCCCGATCCAGAAGATGATCTGCCAGGTGGCTTCCGGCAAAGCCGGTGATGCCCGTGATAAGAACCCGTTTAGCCATCAGTTGATCTCGTAGGTGATGTATACCGTATGAGTTAGCTTGATCTCACCGGGTTCAAGGGTAACGCCTTCGTCGAGTGCACCGCCGTTTCGCATCATTGCGGCCTGCGGGTAGAGTATACGACGGCCCGGCTCGGATTCGGAGATCGAGATAGGTTTGCCGAGTTTGACGTCTGTAAGGGATGCGATCTGGGAGGCCTTGGTCCTTGCCGCCTTTATGGCATCCACACGAGCTTCGGATGCGTACCTCTTGGGGTTTTCGACTGTGAAGGTTATTCCAAGCACCTGGTTGGCACCGGCGTTGACCGCTGCATCCAGAACATCCGGGACCTTTGCGAGCTCGCGCACCTTTACGTTAAGGGTATGGGAGACCAGGTAACCGTCGAAGATCCGTTTGTTGGTAGCCCGTTCGTAGTGATACTCAGGTGAGATGGTGAAATTGGTAGTTTGCATATCCTTGGCGGCGATTCCGGCTGCCTTTATGGCGGCATTCACCTTGTTCATCAGCTCGTTGTTTTGGCGATATGCGTCAGCAGCGCTTTTGTGACGGGTTTGGACGGAAAAGCTCATGTAGCAAATATCCGGGGCTACCGAGATCTCTGCGGTTCCGGTAACGGTAAGTGTGCGGCGCTCTTCCTCGGCCGCCCTCACCGATGCAACCGCAAGAAACACTGCCGCGGCTGCAAGCAATGTCTTTCTCATCTTATCCTCCTTGCTGGATTCCCACGATTGGGGAAGGGTCAGGCACGCTCGACCTTGCCGGCCTTCAGACACTTGGTGCAGACAAGTATCCGTCGCACCTTACCGCCCTGGCGCACCCTGACACTCTGAAGGTTTACCTTAAAGCGGCGGTTGGAGACCTTGTGGGAGTGAGAGATTTTGTGCCCTTTCTGCGCTCCTTTGCCACAAATCTCGCAAATTCTAGCCATTAATCCTCCTTGAAGCCTGCTAAACCAAATTGAGCTTTAAGTCTACGTGAACAGGTAACAAAGTCAAGCTGTTGTATAGCTTGTCATTGCGAACGCAGGGAGCGATCTCATGGGTCTGCCGTTTGTATGAGATCGCCACCCTTCCCCGCCTCCAAAGGAGACGGACAGACGGTCGCGACGACGGGAATACAGGGGTGGACATTTCCCCTCCTTTTGAGAGAGCGTGCCCCGGTCAAGGGGGAGGAGTGAGGCCCCCTCTCCCTTCGGGAGAGAGTTGGGGTGAGGGGTTGGTGAGAATGGTCTTCCCTCACCTCTAACTCCTGCCAGACGGTAGCACTGGCGTCTCCCAGAGGGAGAGGAGAATTACACCACTCCCTTGATGGGACAGTGTGCCCCTTGAGTGCCTGGTGCACTCATAGGGTAGGGGGTAGGGGGAGGGTGATTAAACTTCCTAGTTCGGTACTTACGTATCTACACTCTAGGGATCATTAGTATCTGGAGAATCTTCGCCCCTTTTCTCCTCTAAGGATTCCCTTCTCGCAAACTGATTATGATCGTTTTTCAGAGGGTGTCATGTAGTGCGAACCTTTAGGTTCGCTGCGGGTCTAAAGACCCGCGCTACGAGTTCTAGGAATATCCGTAGTAGCGCGAACCTCAGCGTGCCCCGGTGGGTATCAGGTTCGTTGCGGGTCTGAAGACCCGCGCTACATGTTCTCTCAACCTTTCGCGTTTTGGTAGACTTCGTCATCATAAAAAATATGATTGGGTTATGGGAGTGATAAAG
This sequence comes from candidate division TA06 bacterium B3_TA06, assembly GCA_005223075.1. NCBI lineage: Bacteria > candidate division TA06 bacterium B3_TA06. Next base: position 78,358 of record NJBO01000006.1, read on the forward strand.
GTAGGGGGCGGGTGTGTTACGGGCCCGCCCCCCATTGTGGGTGGATTCTAGTTTAGGGGAGTATTCGTTGGCCTTCCCATTTGCCTTCGCAGTGGGAGTCTATCAACCACCACATGCCTTCAGCATGACCGGGCTTGATGCTTTCGTTGAAGTAGCCGTCCCATTTGCCGATCTCTTTGCCGTACTCGTTGAAGATCAAGCCTTTCACGATCTTGTAGACTCCATGGCCGGCGTATTCCAGTTCAGCGTACAGTTCGCCTTCGTGGTGTCCGTCGGCCCAGACGCCCTTAAAAACAGGCGGCAGGACTTCTTTGTCGTACAGGGTTCCTTTCCATTCGCCTTCTGCGTCGCCCCAGAACTTGCCGTACCACTCGGTTGCGGCAAAAAGTCCGGTGGCGCTCACCAGAAGCATGATCCCTACGGCCAGAAGCAATGCTTTCTTCATGTCTTCTCCTTGAATGATTGCAATGTCACAACGAGTTTATCTTTGCGGTTAGTAGCTCCAACCGCTCCAGGTGCCGCTCGCTGTGCTGTCCCAGCTCCATCTGCCTGAAGCCTCTGTGTCGTCGTATGCGGGGAATCTGCCTGACCAGCGTCCCATAGGTTCGCCATCCTCGTCGTAGACGATGCCTGCATCGATCACGTAGTAGCGGCCTACAAGCTCGGCCTCTCCATACCACGTGCCTATATCCGGCGGCTCCTGGTCAGTGGTTTTCCATTCGCCTTCGTAGTATGCAGGTTCCTGGCCGTCGTAGATTGTGCCTTTCCAGACACCTATTCTGTCTCCAGTGAACGTGCCCTGCCAGTTAGAGTTGGCCATTAGAGCGGTGGCCGCAAACACCAATACTACGGCCACGATCAAGGTTCCTTTGTTTTTCATCTTTCCTCCTTGCGATTATTGTTTTGTTGTTCTATTATTTCCACGCGATCCAGGTTCCTTGCCAAGGGTTGAACCGCCACCAGTCACCTGAGGCAAGGCCGTCTATGTGGCAGGGAGGGAACGTGCCACTCCAGGTCCCGATATAGGTTCCTTCGTCGTCGTAGATCTCACCTTCTCGCACTACGAACCAGCCGTTTACTATCTCCTCTGCTCTTCCATACCAGGTGCCGTAGTTGTGAGGGTAGTCATTGTAGCTTTCCCAGGTGCCTTCATAGATTGCGGGATCGGTGCTTTCGTTCAGAGTGCCTTCAATGACGCCCTGATCGTCGCCATCATAGGTGCCTACCCAGTCAGAAGCCGTCAATGCACTGGCTCCTAACAGTAGCACCAGACCGAGGATTAGTGAGAGTGTGCCCTTTGGTTTCATTTTTGCCTCCTTATAGTTTAAGGGTTCTCACGAACGAATTATAAGGAATAAACTTTGTTTGTCAATACCCCAAAAGATACTAATAGATTTAATACTATCGAGAAACCTGTTCCGCCCGCAATATCGCTGGTGTTATAGGCATCAGCTTTGGGTGGACTTCGTCATGATATGAGAGATGATCAGGTATGGGAGTGATTCGATTGGGAGACATTCTGTTTCTTGCATTTCTGATGTTTGTGCCGTGTGCGTTCTACCTCTTCATCCGTTTCGCCAAGCGCAAGGGGTGGATTCGTTACGAGCGCCTTTCTTGGCGTGATACAGAGAACTACATCCGCCGATCCCGTAACACCCGTAACACCCGCCGCCGCGCCGAGAAAGATAGATAACCACTTGGACGGCGAGAAAAACGTTAAGTGACCACATAAGTTTGACATCCATTACCTTGTGCCTATACTTTCCTCAAAAATGAGAAGGCAAGGAGATCTAAGATGAAGGTAGAAGTAAAGCAAGGTGATGTAACCTCATTCGCTAGCCCGCTTCTTATGGTCAACCTTTTTAAGGGTGTAAAGCATCCAGGCGGAGCAACCGGTGCGGTGGATCAAGCACTGGGCGGAGCCATCAGTAAGGCACTTGCCGCCGGAGAGATGGAGGGTAAGCTCGGCGAAACGCTTCTCTTCCATACGGACGGCAAGATCCCTGCCGAGCGAGTGTTGGTGGTCGGTCTTGGTGAGGCTGAAAAGTTTGGCCCTGAGGAGGCGCGCAGGGCTGCAGCTTCGGCCATCTGGGCTGCAGAAAAGCTGTCGGCAAAAGAGGCGGCAACCATTGTTCACGGTGCAGGCATCGGAGGAATCCAACCTCAGTCCGCAGCCGAGGCCACCGCAATCGGTTCCCTGCTTGCCGCCTACCGGTTCGACAAGTACAAAGAGGAGAAGGAACAGCAAAAGCCTCGTGTTGAGAATCTTGCCATCATCGAGCGCGAGGCAGCCAAGATCGCTTCCTTTAAGAAAGGGGTTAAGCGAGCCGAAGTTATTGCCTGGGCGCAGAACCTTGCACGCGACCTGGTGAACGAACCAAGCAACGCGATGACGCCTGTTGAGTTTTCTAAACGTGTCCAAGAGGCCGGGAGCCAAGCCGGAGCTGAAGTTACTGTCCACGATGAGGCCTGGATTCAAGAAAAGGGCATGAGCCTTCTCTGGGGCGTTGCCAAGGGAAGTGAGCATCCGCCGCGGTTGGTGGTTATCCGTTACAAGGGGGCGGGTGATAAGGCCCCCTGGATAGGCATCGTTGGCAAGGGCGTTATGTTCGATTCAGGCGGCATCTCGCTCAAGAAGCCACAGGGTATGGAGGGTATGAAGGGCGATATGGGCGGCGGTGCTGCGGTTGCCGGAGCCTTGCTTGCCGTTGCCAAACTCGGGGTCAAGCGCAACGTATTGGGCATCATCCCTGCGGTCATGAACTCGCCTGGTGGAGGAGCTCAGAATCCTGGCGACATCGTTTGCGGCCTTGACGGTCCCGCTGTCGAGATAATCTCCACTGATGCCGAGGGACGGTTGATACTTGCCGACGGTCTTTCCTACGCGCGCGAGTTGGGTGCAGGCTATCTGGTTGATATAGCTACACTTACCGGGGCATCGGTCGTTGCTCTGGGTACAAAGGTGGCAGGTATCTTTGCCACGGACGAGAAGTTAGAGAAACTTCTTATGGATAACGTAAGCCAGACCGGTGAGCGGCTCTGGCCGATGCCCATGTTTGACGAGTACAATAAACAGTTAGAGAGTACGGCTGCCGGTATCAAGAACACGGGCGGCAGAGATGCAGGAGCTATCACCGCGGCCAAGTTCCTCGAGCATTTTACAGACAAAAAGCCCTGGGCGCACATAGACATAGCGGCCAAGGAGATGGCCGATAAGCCCTACTCCTGCTACCGCAAGGGAGCCACCGGCTTCGGCATGCGCACCCTGCTTCGGTTCGTCGAACGCTGGGAGGGGTGAGTTTCAATCCCGTGACTAATAAGAAGGTCCTGATAGGTATGAGCGGCGGGGTTGACTCCTCGGTTGCCGCCTTACTGCTCAAAGAGCAGGGCTACGAGGTTCACGGGTTCACCCTGCGTATGTGGGGTGAGGAGGGCGAGGAGGGTGAGGAGGGCAGGTGCTGCTCGCGCGATGCTATCGAAGCTGCGATCGCCGTTTCCCGGAAGATAGGTATCCTTCACACCATCATCGATATCCGCAAACAGTTCGAGGCCGAGGTAGTCAACTACTTCCTTGATGAATATCGCAGCGGCCGTACCCCTAACCCTTGTGCGGTCTGCAACGAGCGTATTCGCTTCGGGGCTTTCTGGGATGCAGCAAGGAGCTTTGGAGCAGATTATCTATCCACCGGGCACTACTCCGGAATAGTCGAAGATTCAGGTGAGCTGTTCTTTGCTCGTGCAAAGGACGAGCGCAAGTCGCAAGAATACTTCCTTGCACTGATCCCTAAGGAACGTTTAGGTCATCTGATCTTTCCGCTTGCCGAGTTGACCAAGGACCGGGTGCGCGCTATCGCGTCTGATAACAATCTACCGATAATAGATCGCGAAAGCCAGGACATCTGCTTTATACCTGACGGGGATACTGCTTCGTTTCTTCGCAGGCATTTTGGTTCCAAGCCTGGGAAGATCGTTGATCTTGAAGGTAACGTTCTAGGAACCCATAAGGGCATCTGGTTTCATACCATAGGTCAGCGCAAGGGTCTGGGGATAGCTACAGGCGAACCGCTATACGTAGTTGCACTCGATTCAGAAAACAACAGGGTGCTGGTCGGTCCGCGCTCTGCTATCGCGGGTAAGAGTTTTCGCCTCACTCACATCAATCGCTTCACCGACCGCGATCTTTCTAACCTTCCCTTAACCTGCAAGATACGCTACGCCACCCCGCAAATCAGCTGCCGTCTTGAAGATGAAAAGGTTGTCTTGGATCATCCGGTTGACGCAATCACGCCCGGTCAGTTAGGGGTTATTTACTGGCAGGACAGGGTGGTTATGGCAGGGATTATCGAAAATCCAAGCCGTTTAACCACGTCGTCATAGATAATATATTGGGTTCACCCACAACGATTTAGATTTCTATTTCCGATCTTTTGTCCAGAGGACAAAAGGAGAATCAAACGGCTTGACACACCCACATATTGCGATTAAGCTTAAGGTATGAGACTTCCTATGCGTCTGCTCGAGACCTTGACCGGTCGAGATCTTTCGGCAGATTCGGTTGCGGGACATCTTGAGCGTGTGGGTTTTCCTGTTGAGGAGATCATAGAGCTCCTGCCTTATGATCCACAGGTTCGCACCGCAAAGGTTACAGGTGTCTTCAAGCATACCGATAATGGAGTACTTCTTACAGTAGAAACAGACGAAGAGCGCTACTACGCCTATTCCCACGTTGAGGTGGCGCCAGAAGGCATTGTAGCGATTGGATTTATAAAGAGTCCTATCGCTAAAGATGTGCTCGCTGGCCGCAACGACGCCGCGGCCGCGGTGCTGGTGGAGAAGGACCTGGGACTGGAAGAAGATAGGCCTGTAGTTCTTCCCCCGGATACTCCGCTGGGCGTGATGCTCTCCGATGTTATTGAAAGCACGGTGCTTGACGTGGAGGTTACCCCTAACCGCGGCGATTTATACTCTGTATACGGACTGGCGCGGGAGTTGTCGGTGTTGTGGGGAGAGCGGTTCGTTACTCCTCCGGCACCGCGAGTGGAGATAGGCTCAGATGTACATCCATTTAGGCTCGAGATAGAGGCCGAAGATGCCGTTCATCAGTACTACGGTTTTGCGATAGATGGCGTGGGCGTGGCCGAATCTCCCTTCTGGCTCCGCTGGATGCTTCATGCGTTTGGGGTGCGGCCGGTGAACAACGTGGTGGACTGCACTAACTACGTTATGTTCCTCACCGGTCAGCCGTTGCACGCCTTTGACGCGGCAAGGATCCGAGAGTCGGTGGTTAAGGTGCGTCGTGCAAAGGATAAGGAGCGCTTCACTGCCATCGATCACAAGTGCTATGCGCTTTCATCCGACTGTCTGCTTATAGCCGACAAGAATCATCCCCTGGCCATTGCCGGTGTGATGGGAGGGGTTGACTCCGAGGTATCTGAAAGCACTGTGCGGTTGTTCCTTGAATCGGCCGAGTTCAGGAAGCAGGCGGCAAGAGGAAGCATTGAAAAGACAGGGCTTAGGAGCGAGTCAGGCAAGCGTTTTGCCGCAGGGATTGACGGTGCCATGGTGCGTGACGCCGCTTTAGTATTTATAGATGCCCTGGCCGAGATGAACCCTGACCTTTTGGTCTCAGGTGAGTTGGCCTACGGCGCTGCCATGGATAAGGGGTCGGTTTCCCTTGGGCTTGCCAAGCTCGATTCCTACGCGGCCAAGAGGATGGATCCTGAGAAGACCAAACGCAACCTCGAACTTATAGGTTTTGAGGTTGATCTGAAGAAAGATTCCCTGAAGACAAAGGTTCCATCCCACCGAAACGACATCCTCGAGGATGTAGATCTCATTGAGGAGGTGCTGCGGCTTTCCGGCTACGACGATTTGCCTTCGAGGTTCGGTTGGCGTGCCGAACGCCGAGGCCAAAGGCATCCCCTATCCAAGCGCATCGAGCAGATCCGCAATTTTTGCTCCGGGTTAGGACTCTCTGAGGTGTATTCACTCAGTCTTATCCCGATGCAAGATGTTCCCGAAGAACTACAAGCGGCCATCACTCCCATAACCAACCCTCTCTCCGAACGGATGAGCGTGCTGCGTCCCTCGCTTCTTCCGGGTATGCTTGCGGTTGTCTCAGCTAACGTACGTTTCGGGAACTCTGATCTTGGAATCTATGAGATAGGACAGGTTTTTACCAAAGGCGAGGATTCACCCTCAGAGAAGACCCATCTTGGGATCCTACTCACCGGAAACGCCGCCCCACTCCAGTGGGATCAGGGGTCCCGCAGCGTTGATTTCTTCGATCTCAAAGGGATCGTAGAGATGTTTTTCGAGCGTTTTGGAATCAAAGGAGCGCACTTTGAGCCCGCGGAACCCGGTTACTTCGAAGATGAAGCCTGCCTGGTCAAGATGGATGATGCTGCAGTAATCGAGCTGGGTAGGGTTTCATCTGAGTTGCTCGAGCATTTCGACATCGCAGGTGAAGTCTACTTCTGTGAGGTCGATCTCGCAGTGTTTGAGGCTGTAACTAGCGATGAATCAAACTTTGAAGGGCTGCCCCGTTTCAGCCCGGTCGAGCGTGACATGGCCCTGCTTCTGGATGCGAACCATAGTGCGGCTGATGTGGTGGAATTTGTTCGCAGCCATGCAGGTCCACTGTGCACGGGTGTTGATGTTTTTGATAGTTACGTGGGCGATCCACTTCCCCCAGGTAAACGTAATCTGGGGCTGCGGCTTTGTTTTATGCCGCGTGACGGAAACCTTCCTAAAGAGGAGTTGGATCGCATAATTGCAAAGACCGGTGAGCGGGTGGCAGCTAAGTTCAACGCTTTGGTTAGAGGGCGAGAGAGCGATGGAAGCTGAGTTCAAGCAGCTGGAGGAGAGAATAGGGCGCTTGATTCAGCGTGTGCGGGAACTTGAAGCTGAACGCGAGCAGTTGCAAGCCCGGATTGGCGAGTTGGAAAAATTGCAAGAGGCGGCAGCTGCACGCATTACTGGGATACTTGACAGGTTGGAAGAACCCGAATGAGGCGTTATTATGGCTGTTGATCGGGTAAAGATTGCCGGCTACGAGATACAGATTCGTCATGACACAACCCCTGATCGTCTGGCGCGTCTTGCTTCGTGGATTGACAAGTTAGTTAGAGAGAAGAAGGAAAAGTTCGGAAATATCTCGGTTGCACGTTGCGCTTTGCTTGTGGCCCTTGATTTGGCAGACAAGCTTGATGAGCAGCGCGGTCTCTTTGAAGAAGAGGTAGCCGAGAAGGTTAGGCGTCTTGTTCGGGGGATAGATGAAGTGATTTAGGAATCTGCCGTGTGCGTGGTGACGGTCTTTGTCTTGAGCCAACGCTCAGGGATCGGGGAATGGCGTCGATGAATTGAGAACCCATCAGGGATGAGATCCCTGGGGATTTCAGGATTCGACTAACCGAACCCCGTCATGGTTCTTGGGTTCAAAGACACCCGTCTCCACGACACGGCGGAGGATCTGGAGGACGAAGATGCCTACTTTGTGGATTGTTATTCTCGCAGGGGTAGTCGTGGTGGCTTTTCTCGCGGGATTTTGCCTATTTCAACTAATCGGTACGAGGCGGATCGCCTCTACCAAGATGCGTGCTAACGAGATTCTCAAACAAGCGCAAAAGGAGTCCGAACGCACCATTAAGGCGGCCGAGGTCGAGGTCAAGGAACGCTGGTTCAAGACCAAGGAAAAGCTGGAAAAGGAGCTCGTGATCGACCGGCGAGAGCTCGACAAACAAGCAAAGAAACTCTCCGACCGCGAGGCTATGCTTGAGCGCAGAAGCCACTATCTTACCGAGCGAGAGCGTGTCATGATCCGTAACGAGAAGCACCTGGCAAATCTTGAGAAGCTACTTAACACAAAGATGCAACGCTACGACCAGCTAATAGAGGAGCAGAACCGCCGTCTGGAGAAGGTAGCCCTTATAAGCAAGCAGAAGGCCAAAGAGGAGTTGATGGAGAACATTCGCAAGCAGGTTGATCTTGAGGCGGTGCAGATACTCAAGGATATCAAGGAACGCGCTCGTGAGGAGGGCGAGCGGGCAGCGCGCGAGATCATCTCTCAGGCCATTCAAAAGGTATCCCTCTCCCATTGGACAGAGACCACGGTTTCTGTGGTGGAGTTGCCTACAGAGGAGCTTAAAGGTAGAATCATCGGGCGAGAGGGACGTAACATACGCACCTTTGAGACCCTGACCGGTGTGGAGGTTCTTGTTGACGACACCCCAGGGGCCGTGATTATATCCGCCTTTGATCCTCTGCGCCGTGAGAAGGCCAAACTCGCCCTTGAGCGGTTGATACGGGACGGTCGGATACATCCGGCCAGGATAGAGGAGGTCTTTCACGAGGTCGAGAAGGATATCATCGATCACGTCAAGGTTACCGGTGAGGAGACCGCAGCCGAGCTGGGGATCATAGGTCTTCACAACGAGCTTTACAACTATATCGGCAAGATGAAGTATCGTTCGAGTTACGGTCAGAATCTCCTGCAGCACTCCAAAGAGGTGGCCCATCTATGCGTGAATATGGCTGTTGAGCTTGATTTAGACTCGCAGTTGGCAGCAAGGGCCGGGCTTTTGCATGATACAGGTAAGGTTGCCGAGGTGACGATAGAAGGCCCTCACGCCGAGATAGGCGCTCGCATCGCCTCCCAGTATGGGGAGGATGATGTGGTGGTAAACGCGATAGCCGCCCATCACGAGGAGGTTCCTATGGAGAGTGCTTATGCCTTCCTTGTGGCCGCTGCTGATGCTATCTCAGGTTCACGTCCCGGTGCACGGCGTGAAACCCTAGAGGCCTATCTTAAGAGATTGGAGAGGCTTGAGGCTATCGCTGCAAGCTTTGAAGGGGTTGAGAAGGCCTACGCCATTCAAGCCGGACGAGAAATCCGGGTGCTTGTGCAGCCTGACGTTGTGAGTGATCTTGAGATGGAGGAGATGAGTGTGAAGATCGCCAATCAGATCCAGAACGAGCTTAAGTATCCAGGCTACATCAAGGTTGTGGTGATCCGTGAGGTGCGAAACGTTGAGTACGCAAAGTAGCAGAACCCTATACTCAGGTATCGTAACCTTCCTTACCGATTTTGGAACAGAGGACGGGTACGCCGGTGTTATGAAAGGGGTGGTGCTTGCCCATGCACCTGGTGCAAGGCTTGTGGATATCACCCATTGTGTTCCTCGCTTCAACCTTTGCGCGGCGGCGTTGATACTTGAGAATTCTTTCCCCAGCTTCCCGGCAGGCAGCCTGCACGTTATGGTCGTTGATCCCGGTGTCGGTTCGGTGCGCAGGCATCTTTTTTGCAAAGCTGCGGCTCACTTCTTTATAGGGCCTGACAACGGCGTGCTGGGCAGGATCGCTGAACTTAACAGAGGCAGTGTTTTTGAGATCGATCCTGCCCTTCTTGGGGTTACTAAAGCAAGCAACACCTTTCACGGTCGGGACATCTACGCACTTGCTGCAGGCAAGCTTCTGGCCGGATTGGATCGTTCCGCCTTTAGCGCTCCAATAACCGATCCTGAGGTGCTCCAGATACCCGAACCTTGTGAGGTTGAAGCAGGGGTTGAGGGCGAGATCATACACATAGATCACTTCGGCAATCTTATAACCAACCTGCGGACCCAGCATCTTGGTGAGGGTTCTTGCGTGTGTTTGGGTGAAGAGAGGCTGGCGATCGTGAGTAGCTACTCGGAGCTTGAGGAAGGCAAGCCGGGCTTGATCTTGAATAGTTGGGGTTATTATGAGATAGCCTGCCGTGAAGGCTCTGCAGCTTGTCTTCTTGAGATGCGGGTAGGGGAGAAGGTTTCAGTTAAACCCTAACCCAGGAGAGTAGCGTTATGAGAAGAGACCGGTTTTATTTCATGTTTGAAGGGTGGCCCATCAGTGGGGAGGATGAGGCCTATCCCCTGGTTGACCTTTTGCTTACCCACCAGGAGGTTTGTCTCTTGGCCGAGGTGCCCGGGGTACCGCGCCAGGCACTGGATGTCAAGATTGACGAAAACCATGTGGAGATTCGAGGCCGCAGGTGTGAACCTGAGTTCTTTGCCAAGGCAACCCATTTCTACAAGCTTGAGTCGTTTTACGGGTTCTTCGAACGGCGCATAGCTCTACCGGTGGAGGTTGAGCCTCGAGATGTGAAGGTGAATCTTTGCGATGGAGTTCTTCACATACGCATCCCCAGGCGACGTCACAAGGTGGTAGAGATCCCGGTTAAGTAGGAGGCGCTGATGCAGAACGAATTGTTGCTTGGAATGGACGATGCTCATCCCTTACCTGAGACACTTCCCATATTGCCAATCAAGGGTGGGGTTATATTCCCTAACCTTGCGACCGGCCTTGCGATCTCCAACCCGACCTTGATCAAGCTTGTGGACGATTCCCTTTCCAGCCACAAGATAGTCTGTATTGTAACCCAGCGTGACGCCGAGATCGAGAATCCTGAGCCTGGAGAGCTCTACGATGTGGGAGTAGTCTCCTTAATCCTTAAGATGCGCCGCTATCCTGACGAGACGCTTCGTATCTTTGTTCAGGGAATGATGCGGGGGCGCATCGAGAAGTACGTTCAGCATGACCCCTACCTTACCGCAAAGGTGGAATTGATTAGAGCGAACAAGCGTCGCGATACAGCGACCGAGGCGCTCATGCGCAATGTGGTGAGTTCCTTTCAAAAGCTTGTTTCTATGGTCCCTTATCTTCCTGAGGAGTTGATGTCGGTTGTCCTCAATATCCACGATCCCGACAGGCTCGCCGACTTCGTTGCCTCCTACGTTAACTTCGAGGTGCCGGAAAAGCAGAGGCTATTGGATACCATAGCCCCCAAAGAAAGGCTCAAGCAGCTTGATACGTTGCTTGCCAAGGAGCTAAGCATCCTGGAGCTGGGAGAAAAGATACGCGATCGTGTCAAGGGTGAGGTGGATAAGTCGCAGCGCGAGTATTTTTTGCGTGAGCAGCTCAAGGCCATCAGGGAAGAGCTTGGGGAGGCCGACGAACGTACCGCCGAGATAGAGGAGCTGCGGAAAAAGATTGAGGCCAAAGCGATGCCTGACGAGACCAATGAGGTAGCCCTCAAACAGCTCGATCGGTTGCGTATGATGCCTACTGCGGCCGCGGAATATACCGTTGTCCGCACATATATCGATTGGTTACTGAACCTTCCCTGGCAGGAGGGAACCGAGGATAACCTGGCCATCCGTCGTGCGAAGCGCATCCTTGATGAGGATCACTACGATCTGGAAAAGGTCAAGGAGCGCATCCTTGAGTACCTTGCGGTGAGAAAACTAAAACCCGACTCCAAGGGTCCTATCCTTTGCTTTGTCGGCCCTCCTGGTGTGGGTAAGACCTCGCTTGGCCGCTCAATCGCCCGTGCCTTGGGGCGTAAGTTCCTGAGGCTGTCGCTCGGGGGAGTGCGTGATGAGGCTGAGATCCGCGGCCACCGCCGCACATACGTTGGTGCTTTGCCCGGGCGCATCCTTCAGAGCCTTAGAACCGCAGGCTCCAACAACCCGGTGTTCATGCTGGATGAGATTGATAAGGTGGGCGCAGATTTCCGTGGCGATCCATCCTCTGCTCTGCTTGAGGTCCTCGATCCAGAACAGAACTTTTCCTTCTCCGACCACTACATCGAGGTGCCGTTCGATCTCTCACAGGTTATGTTCATAGCAACCGCAAACATCACCCAGACCATCATCCCTGCCCTGCATGACCGCATGGAGATAATCGAGCTTCCAGGCTACATAGACGAAGAAAAGCTTGAAATCGCCAAGCGCTATCTTATCCCGCGACAATTGGAGCAAGCAGGTCTTAAATCTTCAGCAGTGGAGTTTGCAGAGGATGCCATCTTCGGGATCATCAAGAGCTACACTCGTGAGGCAGGGGTGCGTAACCTGGAACGTGAGATAGGCTCAGTTATACGGAAGATCGCTCGTCGTCATGCTGAGGGAAGGAAACGCAAGGTCAAGGTTAACGCGAAGAATATCTCCAACTACCTGGGGCCGACCAAGTTTTACTCGGAGCTTGCCGCACGAGAGGGGACGATCGGTGTAGCCACAGGTCTGGCGTGGACACCTGTTGGAGGGGAGATACTCTTCGTCGAGGCCACCAGGATGCCCGGTTCCAAAGCGCTTATCCTTACCGGCTCCCTTGGTGATGTGATGAAGGAGTCGGCACAGGCAGCACTTTCTTTCCTGCGTAGCCATGCCGAAGATTTGAAACTCGACACTCTGGATACCTCCAAAACAGACCTGCATATTCATATCCCTTCGGGTGCTATTCCCAAAGACGGCCCTTCCGCAGGTCTGGCGCTGACCTCAGCCCTGTACTCCCTTCTCTCAGGAAAGACCATAGACCCCTCCATCGCCATGACCGGTGAGATAACCCTTACCGGTCGTGTGCTTCCTGTGGGCGGGATCAAGCAAAAGGTCTTAGGTGCCAAGCGCGCAGGCATTACCACCATCCTTTTGCCGGCCGAGAACGAGAAGGATTTGACAGAGATCCCAAAACACGTGCGCACAGGTCTTACCTTCCGCACGGTTAAGAGCATACGCGACGCGTTGAGGATTCTTTTCCCGACCAGCCGGAATAGGTCAAGTAAGAATAAAGCCTAGTGAACGATTCAACCCAAAGGAGAGTATATGAGACATTTGTTGGTCGCATTGACGGCCCTCGCAGTGGTGTCCCTTCTTGGCGCACAGGAGCGTAATCTGGAACACGCTGACGTTGGCTTCTGGGAGAACACAGCCTTCCACCAGGAGAGTGTGGATTGCTCCCGGCTTTCCGAGGGGATAATCCGAGCCAAGGTGGACGGTTCATGGCAGGAGTTCGAGTTACGCGAGCTCCCTGTGGCCTTTCAGGAGTGGAGTTTTGGCAAGCGTGCTGCAACACTGGAACGTTTCCGTAATCACGAGCCCCCTGAGCTTTCAGGTCCGCACAACGCGATGGTTGCCACCTATGGTCTAGCACGTAACGACAGCCGCTTTGCCATCAACAACGCGGTCAAGGGTATGGGATGGCTGCCTTACGACGAGAAGCTAGCCGAGGTCATCAAGCTGCTTGAGTCCACAATTGACGAGGATTTTTCGGCAAAGCTCGACCGGTTGGATTCACTCTACAAGCAAGGAACCAAGCTCTACGACCTCACCAGACAGGTGAGCCTTGAGCTTTACTCAACCCATGAGTTTGAGACCGGTACCTTTATCAATCAGATGGTAAACCCGGCGTGCGCTGTTGTGTTCCTTGATATCCCTTCTTACGAGTTCAAAGCCATAGCTCATCTTATGCATCCGGATGATCCAAAGCTCACCGAGACAGAGAAACTCCAGGTAAAATACGCCAACCTCATCCACTCCTACTTCCACGGGGCTTTTGACAGACAGTTCATCGGTGTCGTTTACTACGTAATAGAGGTCTACGACAACTCGCCGGGTAAGCCTGAAGCAAAAGGTAAGCGGATAGTTCCTCCCCTGCCCTTGATGCCGTAATACACCCGTAACAAGATTTGAAACGAAGCGAAGATTCGATCTTTTACACCTATCGCATACTCTCTGACTCTTTTGAGTTTAAGGTGAACCGTCTATCCTCTAATAGAGTCTCTTGATTTACCCCATGGAAGTTGTAAGTAGAAAGATAAAACGGACATCCGGTGCAGTCAAATGGACGTAAAGGTTAAGTTGCTTTACAGTTCGTTTGACAAATTGACTTGACATATTGGGATTTGAGAGTATACTTTTTTAGTATTGGGGCAGACGGTGGTAACGCCAGAGGGCAATTAAGGAAACCTTTACCTAGGAGAGACTTTTGGACTGGAACATCGAGCGTGTTGTTCCCAAGGAGATGGATATCGTCTCAAGTGAGGTGCAGCGCCTTGCGTTGAAATACCACCTACAGCGTTACCATGTTGCTCGCGATTGGCTTGGCGAGCGATTCAGCTGGCGGCAGGCGCAGATTCTCGATATAGGCTGCGGAACAGGGTTCGGCTCGGAGATATTGACAGAGGTCGGTGAGGTGCTTGGTGTGGATATGGATGAGGATGCTATAGGCTATGCGGAACGCCACTACCACAACGAACGCACATCCTTCAAGGTCGGCAACGCGGACGACCAGCGCTTCCTTGAGAGTCTGGGGGATTTCGATGCGGTGGTCAGTCTTGAAACTATCGAACATCTTGAGGACCACTACCGATACCTGGAATGGGTAAAGAAAGCATTGCGACTGGGAGGTGTCTTCGTTGTTTCTTTCCCCTCGACGTTTACAATGGATTGGGCTGCTCCTCACCATAAAAGGGATATATCGCGCCCTGCCGCGCGTCGTTTACTCCGAAAGTGCGGCTTTGAGATTATGAAGACATTCAATCAGAAAGACCGTTTGAATATGCGCCATATAATCCGCGAGGCACGCACCAACAAGGAGATACCGACACCGCCTCTGCGTCAATGGATAGTTTACTACCTGAGACGTCCAGATCACATGTTAAGGCGTATCTATCAAATGACCGCCGGCAGCGGGATCCTGTTTGCCCATCAGCAGTATCTGCTTGAGCCTATTGAGAGAGTAATTTGACATGACTCAAAATTACATAATCAGGGATGTACTTTTTTCAAAACGTGTAGCCTTTTTAGGACTGCAGTACCGCATCTTTGTTAAACAAACCTCTACCTAGGAGTGATTTTGGACTGGCATGGTGAGAGAGTTGTTCCCCAAGCAATGGATACTTCGAGTGAAGTGCAACGGATGACTATTAAAATGTATTTTGAGCGTTATTATAAGGTCTATGACTGGCTTACGGAACACTTCCAAGACCGTGAAGTTCGTCTTTTGGATCTTGCTTGCGGAACCGGCTATGGTTCAAGAATCTTTTCAAAGGTCGGCGAGGTTCTTGGCGTGGATATAGACAAAAATGTAGTGGAACACGCAAGAGACCATTACAAGACTGTAAATACGTCATTTATGGTGGGTAGCGCTGACGATCGCAGTTTTCTTGAAAGTCTTGGCAAGTTCGATGCGGTAATCAGCCTTGCGACTATTGAGCACATTGGTGATCATCGTGCCTATCTTAAGTGGGTCAATCGTTCGCTACGGCCGGGTGGTGTCCTTATCGTCTCTTTCCCATCGACTTTTACAATGGACTATGCCGCACCTCATCATAGGCGGGACATTTCGCGTCATGCTGCGCGTCGTTTATTCCGAGAGTGCGGTTTCGAGATTATGAAGACATTCAATCAGAAAGACCGTTTGAATATGCGCCATATAATCCGCGAAGCCCGCACCAACAAAAAGATGGCGGCTCCGCCGTTGCGTTACTGGTTGGGTTACTATCTCAGACGCCCCGATCATCTGATCAGGCGTCTTTACCAGATGACCGCCGGCAGCGGGATTCTGTTTGCCCACCAGCAGTATCTGCTTACACCTTCCGCTGACGCGAATTAAGGTTGTAAGCCCCGTTTTCCCTGAAGATAGGAGTAAATATGGCCGGAATAACTGAGCGCGTTTATCCCAAGGAGATAGATGCTGATGGGATAGGGAATATCCAGGGCGTGATGTATAAGGTCTTTACCACCCGCTACAAGGTGGCGAGGGATTGGTTAAGGGAGCATTTCCAGGGGCGCAAAGCGAGGGTTATTGATATCGCCTGCGGGTCAGGTTACGGTACCGAGATACTTTCAGAAGTCGGTGAGGTAGTGGGGGTCGATTTGGATCCCGAAGCGGTGAATTACGCCCGCAAGAACTACAAAAACGAGCGCACCTCGTTCATGCTTGGCAACGCCGACGATGCCGGGTTCCTCAAGAGCCTGGGCAAGTTCGACGCGGTGGTCAGCCTGGCCACGGTGGAGCACGTTGCCGATGCCTATAGGTTTATGCGATGGATCAACCTGGCTCTTCTCCCCGGGGGAGCCGGTGTGGTTTGTTTCCCTTCGGCGGTTACCATGGACTGGGCCATCCCTCATCATAAACGTGATATATCACGTTCTGCTGCGCGGCGGTTGTTTCGTAAAACTGGATTCGAGATCAAGCGGGACTTCTATCAAAATCACAAGCTGGACATAAGGGATTTGATCAACGAGACCACCAGCAAAGACAACGAGATACCGGTGCCACCCCTACGTCAGTGGGTCGGTTATTACTTGACTCATCCTCACCACTTCATTTTACGGGCCTACGAAATCACTATCGGAGGAGGGGTGCTTTTCGCCGATCAGGAGTATCTGCTTCTTCCGGTTCCAGTGATTGATTCCTTACCCGTCCGGGTAAGCCCGGGGTCGAAATCCTACGGATAAGGTCGGTTGAGCAGTGAAAACGGTTGAGGTGGTCGTACGAGGGGTACTGATCCATAAAGATCGGATACTGCTTACGCATAAAAAGGGAGCGACGAATACCTTCCTTCCCGGCGGACATATCGACTTCGGGGAGCCGGCGCGAACGGCTCTTGTCCGTGAGATCAAAGAAGAGCTGGGAGTAACCATAGAGGTCAAGGATTTCTTAGGTGTTGTTGAGCATAGCTGGGAGGATGAGAAAGGGTTCAACCATGAGATCAACCTGATCTTCAGGATGGAGTGTGAGGATCTCTATGCCCCTAAAGCCCCTGTTCCTCAGGAATCGCACCTTGAGTTTCTATGGCAGCGGGTAGATGATCTGACTTCAGTCAAGCTGGAACCCTCAGCCTTGATCGAGTTGCTCCCCCGCTGGTTAAGACAAAAGCCGAATACCGGTTGGGGAAGTACAGTGGAATAGATTTCGCCCCATTTGTGATTAAGTTACGTAGTGCGAACCTTTAGGTTCGCTGCGAGGCTAATACCCAAGGGGGTACGCTGAGCCTCGCACTACATGTTTACCATTCATGGAAGCTCTAGAGAGTACGCAATGTTGCAAATGGGTTATCCTGGAGTCATGGAGTGTAGACCAGATTTTTAGAGGATAGGAAGGGTGAAAATCAGGGCTTAGAAACCTTCACCACTTCTATGAAATTGGCAAATATCTCGTAGTGAAAGTCCGTGTGCTCCACCTCAGGGTGAAACTGCACACCGTAAAGCGGGCGCGTCTTGTGGCGGATCGCCTCGAACCGGCAGTCCTTGGAGTGTGCTAATGCAATGAACTCCGCAGGCAGCTCGTGAATCTCGTCGTTGTGCGACTCCCACACCGTGAACCGCTCCGGTAAGCCTTTGAACAGATCATCCGGGTCGGTAACGATAAGCTCCGCCTTGCCGTACTCAGGCACCTTAGCCGGGCCAGCCTTGCCCCCGAAGTGAAGGGCGATGAACTGATGCCCCACACATATCCCCAGAATAGGTATCTGCAGCTTGTCCAGGTAATCCGCGGTAACGCCCAGCTTGGGGATATCGGAGCCGATGCGGGGAGCGCCGCCGGATAGAATCAATCCATCCGCCTCGATCTGTTTGACCGGAGTCGTATTGGGAATGATCCTGGTGTCTATCTCAAGGTCGCGTAGCATCCTCCATTCCCGGTGGGTCCATTGCCCCCCGTTGTCGACGACGTCTACCCTCACTCCCACTCGATGGTTCCGGGCGGCTTGTGGGTTACGTCGTAGACCACACGCACCACCTGGGGAATGGAGTTGGTGATGCGGATTCCTATGCGTTCAAGAAGCGAGTAGGGGAGAGGACTGGCAGATGCGGTCATGGCGTCAATACTCTGCACCGCACGCACCACGACGGTTTCGCCGTAGGCGCGGACGTCTCCTCTTACCCCAACGCTCTTTACCGGCAGAAGCACCGCAAAGTACTGCCAGGGAAGCTCGCACTCGCCGCGCTCTGTTGCTTGCTCGATCTCCTCCTCCACGATCGCGCACGCTTCCCTCAGGATGGCTGTCCTTTCACGGGTTGCCTCACCTAAAACCCTTACCGCAAGTCCGGGTCCGGGGAAGGGCTGCTTCTCGGCTATCTCAAGTCCTAAATGTCTCGCCACTTTCCTGACCTCGTCCTTGTAGAGATCGCGCAGAGGCTCGGAAAGCTTCATCTTCATCTCTTCGGGCAGGCCGCCCACGTTGTGGTGGGATTTGATAACGTCGCGCAGCTGACCGCCCGACTCGATCCAGTCCGGGGCGATGGTGCCCTGGATCAGGGTATCGGCCTTGACCTTCTCGGCCTCGCGCTCGAACATCTTGATGAACAGGTTGCCGATGATCTTTCGTTTGCGCTCAGGGTCGGTAACACCGCGTAGCGCCTTGTAGAACTCAGCCGACGCGTCAACGAAACGCAGGTTCAGCCCCATGTTTCTGAGGAGGGCTTGCACGTGTTCGGGTTCGCCTTTTCTGAGGTAGCCGGTGTCCACGAAGACCGTAACCAGCCGTTCGCCGATGGCCCGGTTGCCCAAAACCGCCGATGTGGTCGAATCCACCCCGCCGGAGCAGGCAATTATAGCCGTGCCCTTAATCTCGTTCTTCAGCTTTTGTATGCACTCTTCAACGAATCCGGCAACGTCTTTCATGGACGAAGTTTACGTAGGGGGGAGGTAAAGTCAAGAAAGGCGGTGTTGATCCTCGTAGGGGCCGACCTTAAGGTCGGCCCGCCTATGTGAATTCGGATCGGGTCGGTCTAAAGACCAACCCCTACGTCTACTCGTCTAGGTTTGGGTGCCCGAAATCTCTGAGGACTTTGAGAAATACTTCCTTTTTGAGGAATTGCTGGAGTTGATTTTCTTCCAATTGGTAGAGAGACGAATTCCGTTCTACAGAAATATTATGTTTGTCGGTAGGCAATTGGGGGGAAGAGTCACGGCGGAATTGTGCTCTTGCTTGTGACCACTCACTTATCTTTTCAGGATAGTGAGGGTAGAAATTCTCGATCCACCATCCCTTGACATTATAGAGCTGGACGAGAGTTTTTAATTGAAAGCTTTCGTAAAGTTCTAAAAGCTCCGAAAAGATCCACCTGGCTGACTTAAAACCTAATTCTATATTAGCGATAAATAAAACTGGATGAATTTCTCTCTGTGAGCTTTTAGAGTCAAAAAGTTTGCTAACAAATAGCAATCCTCCATCTTGATGAATCCACACGTTAGGTAATCTGTGGTAATCGGAAGTTGATTCGTGACGATAATGGAAAAATCCATCTTTTACGTCTGGGGTATACATACCACTAATGCCGAGTTCTAAGCGCTTAAGTCCCGATTCAGTGTTAGATATGAACTCGCTTCTGTAAATGTCGATAAGCTCCTTGTGAAATATTCTTGGTAAGAAGAGACAATAGAGTTGAGTTTCATCATTTCCAACTTTTGCTTTTTCTTCTTCAAGTTTATCAAAGAGAGGCTTAGAGAGTTCCTTTAACCTCTTTTCTTGTACCTGTCTTCTATTGTAAAGCTCAGCTACTTCAGCTTCGCTCATTGGTTTTGCACCTGAGCTAGTGCGTCTGTAATACCTGTTTGTAGTAGTAACCATGTGAGGGGCGTTGGGGCTTTCGGGGATTTCTATAATCAAATACCCTTTACCCGTTTGCTCATCTGATATTATTCTACGGATTCGTAAGCCTTCTATGAATGGTTTGATGGAAGTGTGATGAACGTCATCTATACGTTCTTCCCAATTACCTATCTCAAAAGGGGTCCGTGCCACGGGTAACTTGGTTCTTTTATCCTCTTTAACCCCAACAATTATTATGCCGCCTTGGTTATTGGCGAATGAAGAGATGTCCTTTGCGATTTCATTAGCAGTGTTTTTGCCTTTCTTTTCCGGCCAAGGTTCTTCCTTATAGTCAAGGGTGTAATTTTCAGGAATACGATCATCAATTAATCTTTGGATATCCTCTTCTGTTTCCAAATGCATAAGCTTAGTTTAAAGGTGGATTAGAGTTTTGTCAAGCATATAGTGCGAACCTGAAGGTTCGCTAAACAAAAGCGAGGCTGAAGCCTCGCGCTACGCGGAAAGGGTTCACCACAACAGTCCCAGTTTGCCGCCGAGGTACAGGAGGCCGGCGAAGAGGAAGCCGCCGATGATGGCAAGGGTGAAGAGAAGTCGAGCATCCTCACCCTTGTTTTTACGGTCCCAGCCGATGAACGCGAGCACCGCGCCGCCCACCCCACATACGAGCGCCGCAACCGAAATGACGATTCCCCAGAATTTCATGCTCTAGCTTAATCCGGTTACTCGACTTGTCAACGTTGGATGCTCCTTTTGTGCAGAGGGGAAAAGATCGCAACTCGTTAAACCACGCCGGTATTGTGCGTAATTCCCTTACTAAAACCAATGGTGCCAATCTCGAAAGATGTTGACAACCTGTTGAGGTCAACTACAATTAGAGGTAGGTTAGGTGAGTTTGTCAGGGTGGCAGGCGCTGGTATGTCGACTTCTCATATAACGGGAGAAGCTACCGCAGGTCGGACCAAGCGAGAGGCTCTTTTAAAACTTGGAGAGATTCAACGACGGATATAACAAAAGGAGACGCTTAGAGACTGTCCTGCTACTGTCAACCGTGAGATCCAGACGCTGAAACACATGTTTCGTATTTTCAAAGGCTCATTTCTTGGATGCTGTAAATAGTGCTGGCACAAAATTGGCACAGTTTGATTTTCATCCGTCAAGAGTTTCACAAGTGACGTAGTTACGTGCGCCGGAGTAGCTCAGTTGGCTAGAGCAGCGGTTTTGTAAACCGCAGGTCGGGGGTTCGACTCCCTTCTCCGGCTTTAAGGGTAGGTACCCAAGTGGCCAAAGGGGGCAGACTGTAAATCTGCTGGCGAATGCCTTCGGGGGTTCGAATCCTCCCCTGCCCATTATTCTTCCTTTCAAAAGATGTGGCAAATAAGCTGGTCAAAAGCTGGTCAAAAGCTGGTCAAAAGCTACCCAAAAGGTGGTCAAAGTTCGGGGTCCCCACGAAAATGCGAAGCATTTTTGTGGGGTAAAAAAGATGGACAAGAACGCGACTTCGTCGCGATTGCTCCGCAAGCGTCGCCCTCCGGTGCAAATATCAAATATCAAAATGCAAAATTAAGGGGGCTGTCGGCTAACAGCTGACGGCGAATCGTATGAGGTGACGAGTTGGATGTAAAGGAGATGGGGGAGAGACGCGAGGAGAGGAGGGGCAAGGTTGACACGAATTTACTTTCACAATATACTTCTAACATGAAGAATCCAAAAGAGCAGACGAAGAACTTTAAACAAAGAGAAGAAGAGCAAAGGCTGAATGCTAGATGTCTTTTATTGGCACCATCCAACACCCCATTGATTAAGTCCATTAAGAAGGCATTAGAGAACTTCTATTCTGTTATTACCCCTAGTGACGTTCCATCTCATGGGAGTCTTATCGTCGACAAAGTAACGAGTTTGATTGTAGATTCTGACCTAATCATTGCAGACGTGTCCACAACGAACCCCAACACAATGTATGAAATAGGCGTTGCGGTTGGTCTCAGAAAACCGGTACTCTTAATTAGAGATAAGAAAACTGAAAATATGCTTCTGAGTGCGTTCGCTGGTTGGTTGAGTAATCAATAACTTCCCCCTTCCTCCAACCCTTTTCTTCTAATCCCCCTTTAGTTCCCCCTTAGAGAAGGGGGACTTTTGTCACCCTCCCCATACCCCCTGCCCGACTGGGGCACGCTGTCCCGTCAAGGGAGGGGTAGTATATCGTAGTCCCCTCCTCCTCAATCCCCCTTTGGTTCCCCCTTCAGTAAGGGAGGCTTTCAGCATAAACGCCCGAATCCCGGCGGGTCAGGGGACCACAACCAGGATTCGAGCACTCGGTTGCATCGGTGATGTGGGGGGGGTTATAAATTCATCCTGCGGTAAAGCACATCGATCCCCTCAAGAAAGCGCTCAAGAGAGAATATCTCGTTCAGCTCGGCCTCGGATAACTTCTCATTGATTTCTTTCTTCTTGCGCGCCAGAAGATCAAACGATTGCCCTTGTTCCTTTGTCTTGAAGGCCAGATCCTGGACCAGCTTGTAGGCGTCCTGGCGCGCCATGCCTTTTTTAATCAGTGCAAGCAGGAGCCTTTGCGCGAAGAAAACACCCCCTGTCCCATCCAGAATCTGGCTCATCCGATCCACCTCTACCTTCAATCCATTGATCACCCCCTGCATCTTGCGCACAAGGTAGTGTGCGAGATTGAACGAGTCAGACAGTATCACCCGCTCAACCGATGAGTGGGAGATGTCGCGCTCGTGCCACAACGCCACGTTCTCAAGCCCGGCCTGCACGTTTGATCTAAGTATCCTTGCAAGGCCGCAGACCCGTTCGGTGATCACCGGGTTGCGCTTATGCGGCATGGCAGACGACCCGGTCTGACGTTCTTTAAATGGTTCAAAAAGCTCGTCCAGCCCCTCAAGCTGGCCTAATCGGATGTTTAAGGCCATGCGCTCAAGCCAGGTCCCTATAAGAGCCAGGGCGAATAGCACGGTTGCGTGGCGGTCTCGCGGTATCACCTGGGTGGCCACCGGCTCAGGCTCAAGTCCTAGGTCTTTCAGCGCCAGCTCTTCAACAATAGGGGGGAGGACGGTGAACGTTCCTACCGTTCCTGAGATGCGTCCGCGTGCAGCTATGCTGCGGGCATGCTCTAAACCTTCTGTCACCCGCAGACCCTCCGAGTACCATGAGAGCGCCCGCACCCCGAAGGTTATTGGTTCGGCACCCCTGCCGTGTGTGCGCCCAAGAGCCGGTGTGCGCTTGTGTTTGAGAGCGAGCTCGGCCAGGGTCTTATTGAGCTTGTTGAGATCCTTTGCTAGAACGTCACATGCCTGTAGGATCCGCAGGGTCAGTGCGGTGTCCACCACGTCGTATGAGGTGAGACCGTAATGTAGATACTCCTTTGAACAGGGTGCTTTCTCCCATACAGCCTCTAGGAACGCGGTAACCTCGTGCTCTGTCTCTTGTTCGATCTCTCTAACCCTTTCAGGATCAACATCTGAGACGTCCGCAAGGCATTCTGAAAGGCCTTTTGGTATTATCCCAAGCTCTTCTTCTGCCTTTGCCACCGCCTTCTCGACCCTTAACCAGTATCGGAAGCGGTGCTCATCAGCCCATATCTCGGCCATCTGTGAAGTGGAGTAACGTTTTATCATTTTAAAATCCCCGGTAAAGTCGGTAGCGGCCTCCGTCGCGTTCGATCACCGATGTGCGGGGATCTTCGACTGAACGTACCGCCTTTTTAAGTTCCCTTATGTTCGGGGTTTCCATCGAGCCATAGGCCAGGATCACGTCGCCTTGCTTAAGTCCGAGTTCGGCACCTCGACTGCCCCGTTCGATCTTCAACACAACCACCCCCTGCAGGCTGCGGATGTTATACCGATAGCGAATCGCCGGGTCGAGATCCATCGCTTGGATGCCCAAAGCAGCTATCCTTACCGGTGCTGGAGTGGTGTACTCTATCGCTTGTAGGGTGCGAACAAATGGCTTACCTTCGTCCGTTATTCCTTCAAGCCGAACTGTGTCAGCTACAAAAAGGCCCTGCTCCATCATCTGCCAGTCCGATTCACTGGCGTATGTGATACCGTTTGCTGAGATGATAACCCAGGCTTCCTCGAGATTTCCTCGCTCGGCCGGAGTATTCTCGAATATCTGGGTGACGATGATTCCTCTCTGCCCCGGGATTCCCAATGCGCGGGCCATGTCCGATGTCAGGGTCTGTACACCCAGGCCAAGCCATGCGATGCGACGTTCGGAGTGGCTTTGAAGCTCGTATATGAACTTCTTTACCCGGTTCGCTGGTATGGCGAAGCCTATGCCCTCGGAGCCGCCGCTTTTGGTGAAGATGAAGGTGTTGATGCCTATGACCTCTCCTGCGATATTTGTAAGAGGGCCTCCTGAGTTTCCAGGGTTGATGGCCGCATCGGTCTGGATAACTCCCGAGTAGCTGAATCGCTTGGCTTCGCCGGTCTGTACCCTGCGGCCTGTGGCCGATATCACGCCTGCGGTAACGCTCGGCTTGGCGTCCGCAATAAGGAACCCAAAAGGGTTGCCCAGGGCTATGGCCCACTCGCCGATCAAGAGGTCGTCGGAGTTGCCGAGGACTGCCGATTGAAGATCCTCAGGGGGATTTATGAGCTTAAGAAGCGCCAGGTCAAGGCCCGCATCTATACCCATAACGTTGGTGTCGAAGGTTCTGCCGTCAGCGAGTGTTACCTTTATTGTGGTTGCATCCTGGACAACGTGTGCATTGGTTACGATTTTGCCGTCATCAGATACTATGAATCCTGATCCCAGGCTCTGAATCTCCCGGCTGTACTCGCGAGGGAATAGGTTGCCGAAGAACTCATCGAAGAAGGGGTCAAGCCAGAAGGGTGAGCTGTAGGTACGTGTTTGCAAGACTGTTATGGAGACGACCGTGGGCATAACCCGCTCTGCGGCTATAACGATCCCTGTCCGCCTGGCCTGGGCGGTGGCAGCCGCCAACGAATCCGGCTCTTCCGCTTGCCCTGTTGGAGGCAAGAACATGGCAAGCCCCAGAGCAATCCAGGCAAGGGTCTTGATCCGGTTCATCATCCTCTAATATTAGTCAAAAAGGATGATGCGTCAATCAAACTGCCTGCGCAGGAACGCCGGGATCTCAAGATCCTCATCAGAGAGGGGTTTCGGCTCCACCTTTTCGAACCCGCGCGGGACCTTGCGCTCATGCCGCATAAAGGTCGGCACCTTTAGGTCCTGCGCTCCATGCGGCATTAATCCTTCGACCTTTTCTACACGAGGGGGCATCTCTTCGATACCTGTGGCTATCACCGTGACGCGAATCTCATCGGCGAACTCCTCCTCCTGTATCGCTCCGAAGATGATGTTTGAGTCGGCGTTGGCGTAGCCGTAGATGATGCGTGCCGCTTCGTTGACCTCGTGCAGTGTTAAATCCTCGCCGCCGGAGATATTGAGAAGTATTCCCTTAGCACCGGAGATCTCGAACTCCTCGATCAGTGGTGATGAGATCGCCTTCTGCGCCGCGTCAACCGCCCGGTTCTCGCCCTTGGAGGAGCCTATGCCGATCACCGCACTGCCACGATTTGCCATGATGGCGCGCACGTCGGCGAAGTCCAGGTTGATCATACCGGTGCGTGTGATGAGATCGGTGATGCCTCGTGTGGCGTTGAAGAGCACCTCGTCTACCATGCGGAAGCTGTCGCGTAGCGTCATGTTTTGCGGGATAACAGATAAAAGTTTCTGATTTGGGATGACGATGAGGGTGTCTACGTTCTTCTTGATTAGCTCTATGCCTTCATCGCTCTGGCTCTTGCGAACCGGGCCCTCGAAGTCGAAGGGACGAGTTACAACTGCGACGGTAAGTATGGAAAGCGACTGGGCAAGCTCGGCCACCAGAGGTGCACCACCGGTTCCGGTCCCGCCGCCCTCGCCAGCGGCGATGAACACCATATCCAGGTCAAGGAGTATCTCCTTTATCTGTTCAAGCGATTCTTCGGTGGCACGCCTGCCTACCTCGGGGTCGCCGCCGGATCCTAAGCCTCGTGTAAGATTAGGCCCAAGCTGGATCTTATGCTCGGCCCTGGTTTGATCAAGCGCCTGAACGTCGGTGTTTAAGGCATAGAAACGCACGTCTGGTAAGCCCTTCTCGATCATGTGATCCACGGCGTTGCCGCCCGCGCCGCCGAAACCTATAACCCCTATTTGTGCTTGATAACGGTTTTCCTCAACTGGTTCGAACATGTCTTCTCCTTCGTTTAGAAGAATTCCTTCAGCCAGTCGCGCATACGGCTGAGGATGTTTCCGAACAATCTGTCCTCTGTGCCCGATGGCAGAAGCGTCAGGTTCTGTTTTTCGATCCCATAACGAACCAACCCCACCCCGGTAGCGAAGATGGGGTCGGCGATGATGTCTGTTAGACCTGAGGTGCCCCACGGCTTTCCTACCTTGACCGGAAGGTCGAATATCTGCTCGGCGATAGCCTCAATTCCTTCAAGGTGTGCCGAGCCTCCGGTGATGACCACGCCTGCGGCCAGGAGTTCCGCGAACTCGGTCTTCTTCATCTCCCGGTGGGCCAGGGTAAGAATCTCCTCGACACGGGGTTCGATGATCGAAGCAAGTATCCTTCTTGATACCTGCTTTTCACTGCGGCCGCCCACGCCCTTCACGGTGAAGGTCTGATCCTCATCCACCAGATTGGCCAGAGCGCATCCGTAGCGCTTCTTTGTTTCCTCTGCTTCCTTGGTGGGGGTGCGAAGGCCGATCGCAATGTCTGAAGTGATGTGTTCTCCACCCAGACCAAGGACCTGCGTGTGCCGGATTGAACCTTCCTTGAAGATCGCCATGTCGGTGGTTCCGCCGCCGATGTCTACCAGAAGCACCCCCAGTTCCTTCTCGTCCGCCTCGAGCACCGCGTAAGCCGATGCCAGAGGCTGAAGCACCAGGTCTTTGATCCGCAGTCCTGCCCGTTCTATGGAGCGGTATATGTTCTGGGCCGAGGTCACCGCACCTGTTACTATGTGGACCTCGACCTCAAGCCGCTTGCCGAACATCCCAACAGGGTCGCAGATCCCGGGCTGGTCGTCCACGATGAACTCGATAGGGATCACGTGGATGATCTCACGGTCCAGGGGCAGCCCGATGGTTTTGGCCTGCTCGATCACCCTTGCCTTGTCCCTTTGGGTAATCTCGCCGCCGGCCTTCTCCACCGCCACCACACCGCGGCAGTTCATCGAAGATATATGACTGCCGGCGATGCCAACGTAGCATGAATCCACCTTGCATCCGGCCATGCGTTCCGCTTCTCCAACGGCCCGCTTGATGGACTCAACGGTCTGCTCCAGGTTAACTACCGTGCCTCGACGCATCCCGCGTGAGGGCGTCAAACCCACACCAACGATGCGCGGCTGTAGATTCTCATCCAGCTCGGCGATCACCGCGGCGACCTTGGTCGTGCCAAGATCAAGACCCACGATTCGTTCGCCTTTAGCCATTATGTTCCTCCATTGTTTCTCTTATAATCTTTATCTCCTCCACCAGGTCGTATCCGAACCGCTCCTTTACCGCCTTCTTGATCTCGGTAATCAAAGTCAAAACATCAGCTTGCGTCGCCTTGCCGACGTTCACAATGAAGTTGGCGTGTTGGGGTGAGCACATGGCGTCGCCTATCCTGCGACCCTTGAATCCCAGCTCATCAATCAACCGACCGGCGGTAACATCAGGCGGTTCGGGGTTGACGAACACGCATCCTGCCGAGGGTTCGGATGGATTCTTTGCCATGCGCTCTGACAGCACGCGCGAGATCTCGTGCATGCATTCCATAATCGGACGGGGTTCAAGTTTCAAGACGATCTCGTATATGAACAGCGCAGCGCGCAGGTTGGTTTTTCGGTACGACCATTCGATCTCTTGGTTCTTCAATTCCCTTTCGACACGCTCCGCAAGGTCAAATCCCCTGACAAGTTCCACACACTCCGATATCCACCTACCGAACGCACCTGCGTTGCCCTTGAGAGCACCACCCACGCTTCCAGGTATCCCAGCGAGGAAATCCATACCCCCCAGACTCCACTCGGCGGCCTGCTTGATGACCTCCAAGAGCTCCGCACCGGCACCGGCGATCACACGATCCTCTTTCTTTTTGATCTTCGATAGTCCCTTGCCCGGATGAATCACCACTCCTCGGTAGTGCTCAGGGTAAAGCACATTGGTGCCTCCACCTAAGATCTGCCACGGAACCTTGGGATGCTCTGCCAGGAAGCGAGCCACATTTTGCAGATCCTCCACGCTCTCCATCTCGACGAACACGTCGGCAGACCCGCCTATCCTGTAACTGGTGTGGGCGGCCATCTCCTCGCCCATGGCCAGCTTACCCTCTAGGTACGTGCCGAGACTCTTTCCAATATCTCTGCGCCAATCTTCCATACGTCGCCTGCCCCAAGGGTGAGAAATACGTCCCCTGGCTTTAAGGTTTTTGCAAAATAATCCACTATCTTTTCTCTGTCGGTAATGATCTGGGAGCTCGCGTTCGGTGCCTCTTTCTTTATACTCTCCAATATCAACTCAGGCCCCACCCCTTCTATTGGCTGCTCGCTTGCCCGGTAGATATCGGTGACTACCACCTCGTCTGCTTCCTTAAACGCCGGACCGAAGAGCGCGTGCAGGTGCTTTGTTCTGCTGTAGCGGTGCGGCTGGAAGAGCACGCGCAAGGGCTGACCGTTGAATATTCGTCGAATCGAGGAGATGGTGACTCTGATCTCGGTTGGATGATGACCGTAATCGTCGATAAATGTGATGCCTTCAACCTCGTCTACCTTCTCCATGCGTCGGCGGACGCCGCGGAATCTTGCCAAAGCCTCCTTCATAACTGTTGGGGAAACCTTTAGTTCTCGTCCCACAGCGATAGCGGCAATGGCGTTGCGCATGTTGTGTTCTCCAGGAAGGTTAAGTTCGAACTCGTACAGCCGCTCATCTAGCTTCAAAACGAAGCGTGATTTCCACCCCTTGTTTCTACGCCACATGGGACGAAGGTCGTTATCCTTTTCCAACCCGTAGGTCATCTTGCGCACCGAAAGATCCGGCAGTATTGCCCGCACTCCCTCATCATCTCCGCACAATATCGCCAGCCCGTAGAAGGGGATCTTCTCTGTGAACTGTTTGAAGCAGCTCTTGATGTCTGCAAAGCTTGAGTAGTAGTCCATATGCTCGGGCTCTATGTTGGTGACCACCGCTATGGTCGGGAATAGGTGAAGGAACGAGCGGTCCGATTCGTCCGCTTCAGCTACCAGGTACTCGCTTTGGCCCAGCCTGGCGTTTGAGCCCATCTCCAGGACCTTTCCGCCGATGATCGAGGTGGGATCAAGCTCTGCAAGCTCCAGGATGAAGCTTATGATGGATGAGGTGGTGGTCTTTCCGTGGGTCCCTGAGACCGCGATCGAGTACTTCATGCGCATGAGCTCTCCGAGCATCTCGCCTCGGCCGATGATCGGTATGCCGCGCTCGCAGGCGGCTGCTATCTCAGGGTTGTCCGGCTTGATGGCCGAGGAGATCACCACGACATCGGCTTGCTTAAGATTTTCTTTCTTGTGGCCGATTTCCACCCTTATCCCTGACTGTTCGAGCATCTGGGTGATCTCCGAGCGGGTGATGTCCGAGCCGGCGATCGCAAACCCAATGTTGTGCAGGATATGGGCTATTCCGCTCATCCCTATCCCGCCGATGCCCACCATGTGGATGCTGTCTACGCGGCCAAACATCCCTCAATCCTTTCAGCTATCCTGGCGGCGGCGGCGGTTGGCACCAGCTCTTTACCGGCAACACTCATCAGCTCTCGACGTGTTTTGTCCTGAAGTAGCTCTTTCAGCACTATCTCAACGCGTTCGATCTCCTTCTCAGGTATTAATACAGCCGCTCCTGCTTGCGCTGCCCACCTCGCGTTGTGGGTCTGATGATCGTCTACCGCGTAGGGGAAGGGTACGAGAATCGAGGGTATGCCGTTGGCCAGAAGCTCGCTCAAGGCGATCGCCCCTGCGCGGGAGATTGCGGTCTTCGCTCTTGCGTAAAGCTCTTCAGGATGGTCGGTAAACTCCACAAGCTCAAGGTTTTCGAGGGTTGGCTTGGCGGACATCTCCTCGTAGTCCCTTTTCCCAGTGAGTATAATGAATCTCTCACGAGGCATCCTCTCTGCCAGCTCGTATCCCAGTTCGTTCAATCTTTGAGCTCCTCCGCTTCCTCCCAAAACGAGGATCTCTTCGCCTTCCTTCCTATCCTTGATGACTACCGATTCCCTCAAGATGTTACCTGTCACTATAACCTTTCTTTCAAGTGTTTTTGAGAGTGTGTTACGGGCAGGGGGTATTCCGCAGTAGACCTCTTTTGCTCCCCTCGCCGTCATCCTTGTCACCCTGCCAGGCACCGAGTTCTGCTCCAAAAGGAAGTAGGGGAGTCCCTTGGCTTGCGCGGCCCGGATAACCGGAAAACTGGCATACCCTCCTGCGCCTATCACTACGTTCGGTTTAAATTCGTCTATTAACTCCACACTCTTGCGCTTCCCTTTTAGATAAGCCTTGCCCGCGCGTAACTTATCGCCGAGCGAACGGCCAAAGAAGGGCGTTGCAGGTATCTCTGCCACAGCTATCTCATCCTTTACAAACCTTGCGCCTCGCTCATCGGTTAGCATGAGCACCTTGTGTCCTCTTTTCTCAAGCTCACGGGCGAGGGCTAGGGCTGGGAAGATATGGCCGCCTGTTCCACCGCAGGCGAGCATCACTCGCATAGGCTTTCTCCTTTGCGCGGCTTATGTTTAAGAGGATACCGACCCCCAAGAGGTTGGAGGTAAGGGCCGATCCTCCGAAGCTGATAAATGGAAGTGGTAGACCGGTGGTTGGTAATAGCCCCATACTGACACCTACGTGGATCAGGAAGTAAAGAAGGATCATCACCACGAGCGAAGACCCCAGGTAGCGTCCGAATGCATCTTCGGTTTTGGCTGCCAGATTGAGTCCTTTGTAGAGGAAGAGCACGAAGAGAAGAATAAGTCCTGCGACACCTGCAAATCCCAACTCCTCACCTATTACCGCAAATATGAAGTCGGTATGTGGCTGGGGCAGGAACAGGAATTTTTGACGTCCTCCGCCCAGGCCTACGCCGAAGAGACCTCCTGATCCCATGGCTATTCGAGCCTGCTCAAGCTGGTAGTTCCCTGCCCCCAAGAAACCTGCCACGCGTGCCTTGGCATGGGGGAAGACGGTGACCAGAAGCACAAACGCGCCTACAGCCAGCAGGGTAAGGAGCAAAAGATAGCGCAGGCGGACGCCGGCTACGAACATAACAAAGAGAACAAGCATTCCAAGGACCGTCGCGGTTCCCAGGCTGGGTTGAAGCGCTATGAGCAACAGCAGTATACCTGAGACGATAAGCGGGGGAAGCGTATAGTGCTTGAAGTCACGCTTGGCCTCCTCTCGCTTTGCGTAGAACGCTGAGAGATAGATGAGCAGGGCAACTTTCACGAACTCCGAGGGCTGCAGGGAAAAAGTTAAGAACTTTAGCCAACGAGTAGCTCCTCCGGCCTTGTGTCCAATGAATAGCACGATGATTAGAACGACCATTGATATGAGGATAAAGATGCCGCCTGTTTTTCGCCAGAACCGGTAGGGGAGCTTGAGTCCCACAAGAAAGAAACCCGTTGCTATAGCGATACGGATGGCTTGATTCTTGAGGAAGTACAATGGATCGTTATTGTCTAGATAGAAACTGGAGGAGAAAACCATCACCAGGCCGAAGCCCACCAGAAGGATGATGATGGCCAAAAAACCGTAATCAGGTCTCTCGGATGAGCTCTCTGTAGGCTTGGATAAATGCATTTCCTCGCTCCTCGAAGTTTCTGAAGTTTCCAAAACTTGCAAAGCCGGGTGAGAAGAGTATTCGATCGCCCTCGGAGCTGTGTGTGAGGGCCGCCTGTAGAGCGGCCCTCAACGATGTAACTGTGACGCAGGAGGAGAAGCGTGAATCTTTCTCAAGGATTTTTTTCAGTCTCTCGGCATTCTCGCCGAAGAGAACCACAAACCTTGCTTGCTCCTTCACCCCCTGGATAAACGGCTCAAGTGCAAGCCCCTTTTCAGTTCCCCCAGCTATGATCACCGAGGGCTCATCGAACGCACGCACCGAGTGATAAAAGGCCACCGGGTTGGTGCACATGGAGTTGTTGTAGACCTCCCTGCCTTTAAGTTTACCCAGATACTGCATCCGGTGGGACAGACCTTTAAACTTCCTAAGCCCTGACCTTATGGCCTCTTGTGGTAGATTGAACTCACCGGCTACCGCTATCGCGGCAAGGGCGTTGGCTGCGTTGTGAAGACCGGGAAGGGGCAAATCACCCCTATCAATGATTTTTCTATCCCACAGGAACAACCCGCCTTCTTTAAGGTAAGCATCCACGTCAGTTCGTTGCAGGGAGAAGAGGATGTGTTGGCCTTTTACCTGCTCCAGGCGCTTTTTGATGTTTTCGTCGTCCGCGTTGAGGACCGCTCGATCCTGGGCTCGGTGATTCTTGAAGAGTGATAGCTTCAGGTTTACATACCCCTCAAGCGAATGACGATTCAGGTGGTCTGCGGTGATGTTCAAAAGCACCCCTATGTTGGGTCTGAAACTTGGGCAGCGCTCGAGCTGGAAGGTGGAGACCTCGATTACATAAACCTCGTATCGCCGATGGCCGAGGGCCTCGGAGAAGGGTCTGCCCGGCGAGATGTTGCCCCCGCAGAACGCTTTCTTGCCTGCGGCTTTAAGCACCTTTGCTATCCACGCGGTTGTGGTTGACTTCCCGTTGGTTCCGGTGACCGCCACTGTCATAGGCTCTCCCAACTCTTTCCACACGTATTCGATCTCGTCTATCATCCGCACACCCGCCTCGTCAAGCTTCCTTATCCAGTCCGCTTCGTTGGGTATGCCTGGACTTTTGAGAAGCAGATCAGCCTGTTTGAGATCGGCAGGGTTATCTATCGCTCTGGCTTTTCTGTTATCGATGGCGAATCTCACCCTCCGGTGAGCCAGTGCCTGTGGATTCTCATCATAGAGTAGTATCTCCACATCCTTATCCATGAGATACGAAAGCAGGCTGCGTCCTACACGACCCAGTCCCAGGATTCCGATTCTTCTCATTACCTCACCTTCAGGGTTGCCAGCCCTGCCAGGGCAAAGAGGATTCCCCATATCCAGAACCGAACAACTATCTTTGATTCAGGCCAGCCCTTCAGCTCGAAGTGATGGTGCAGTGGTGCCATCTTGAAGAGCCTTTTGCGCCCTCTGCTTGAGTGAAACCAGATAATCTGAAGTATCACCGAGATAACCTCCAGCACGAACACCCCGCCGATGATCCCTAAAAGAATCTCCTGCTTGACCACCACCGCAATAAATCCCATGAGCGCACCCAGTGGTAGTGCACCCGTGTCTCCCATAAAGATGGATGCAGGATGCGTATTGAACCATAAGAAACCGAGTCCTGCTCCCACCACCGCAGCGCTTACCACCGCCATCTCGCCCGCCTTGGCAACGTAGAGAATGTTCAGGTAGTCTGCAATCTTGACGTTCCCTGCCACGTAAGCAAGCATCGCATAGGCGCCGGCAACGATGGCCAAAAGGCCGATAGCAAGCCCGTCAAGGCCGTCCGCGAAGTTCACCGCGTTACCAGCACCAACGATCACAAAACCGCTCAAGAGAACGTAAAAGACGCCGAGTTGGATCACGTAGTTTTTTAAGAAGAGCACGTTGGTGGTGGAACGCAGGGCGTCAGTTTCGGGGAAGAAATAGAGGTAGAGGCTCACGCCCAAAGCAAGTGCCGCCTGAGCAAGGAACTTCCAGCGCTTCTTGATGCCCCGCTTGTGTTTGCGCAGTTTTACGTAGTCGTCAAGGAAACCAAGGATTCCCATGCCACCGAGTATCACGAGGGAGAGTAAAACGTAGGGATTGGTGATGTCGGCGAAGAGGATGAGGGAGATCGCAATCGCTGCGACGATAAGTATCCCGCCCATCGAGGGGGTGCCTGCCTTCCTTTTGTGACGATCGGGCAGCTCCTCGTAGATCTCCTCGCCCAGCGCCAACCTTTTTATTATCCTCACCACAGGTCTGCCGAAGAGCATGAGGAGGAGTATGGAGAATCCTGCGGCCAGAGCCGCGCGGAAGGTGATGTAACGCAATAGGTTAGCAGGTGAAAAGACGGGTTGAATCGCCTTGGCAAGTAGATATATCATGCGCTACCCCAGAGCTCTGATACGATGTCTTCCAAGGCACAGTAACGCGAACCCTTGATTAGAACGCTTGCCCCAGGCACCAGCCTCTTGTGGAGTTCCTCTGCCGCCTTTTGCTTGTCGGGTATAAAAAGCACCCCTTCGTGGCGAGGATAGAGTTCACAGTGGGGTCCGGTGATTATCACCAGATCCGCGGTCTCGCGCGCCAGCTCGAGTATCTCGTGATGGTAACGTTCCGACTCATCCCCAAGTTCCAGCATCGCTCCCAACACCGCTATACGTGGCGAAGGGAATACTGTAAGAAGCCCGAAGGCCTCTCGCATCGAAACAGGGTTGGCGTTGTAGGAGTCAATCAAAAGATGCAGGCCGCCTACCTTTCTGTGTTCCAGCCTCCAGCGCTCGGGTTTAGCCTCGGCAAGCACCTGGGTCGCCTCCGAAAGGGGAATATCAAACTCCCCTGAGGCAACGGCCAGCGCGGCTACTGCGTTACAGAGATTACCTGCCCCTAAAAGAAGGAGATGAAACTCCTCTCCCTTAAGCTCGAACTCCGTACCGTCCATACCATAGTGCACATCGGCGGGCGTGAACTCAGTCTCGGTTTGAACCCCAAAGGTTTTGTATGTGATTTTTTCCGTCCTCGCACGTTTCAGGAACTCGGGGTAGTCGGCGTTCAGGTAAAGGACGCCCCCTAAATTCTTTATCGCCCGAGCTAACTCCCACTTAGCTTCAAACACCTCCTGGAGGGTTCCAAGACCCTCAAGGTGACCTGGCCCGATATTGGTCAACAGACCGTGGGTGGGACGTGAGATTTCGCAGAGCCTCTCCATCTCGCCTTTCTCGCTTATACCCGCCTCAAGCACTGCTATTTCGTGGTTCCGTGCAATCGCAAGCACTGAAACAGGCAGGCCCACCAGGTTGTTGAAGCTGCCTGGATTGGCATAGGTTTTGTATCTTAGAGAAAGCAAATCCCTCAAGATGTTCTTTACCGTTGTCTTTCCGTTTGTTCCGCTTATGAGGATAACCGGTATATCAAATTTCTGCCGGTAGGCCGCTGCTATGTCTCCCAGAGCCATCAGGGTATCGGCCACCCTGATGGTGCGAGCAAGAGGGAGATCCTTTGAAACGACGGCTGCGATGGCTCCCTTCTCGAATGCCTGCCCCAGGAAGTTGTGGCCGTCGAAGTTGGGGCCGGCAAGAGCAACAAAAAGCTCTCCTTGCTCGATGGTTCGGCTGTCTGTTGACACACCTGAAGGACATAAGCCAGGATCATTTATGTCCTTAGGGACACCGCAGCTCGCACGGACGATCTCATCAAGCGAGAGCATCCAAAGCCTCCTTTAGGACTTCCCGATCGTCAAAATGAATCTTTTCAGTTCCCAGTATTTGATAATCTTCATGTCCCTTTCCAGCGACAAGCAGCACATCGCCCGGCTTAAGTAATTTTACTGCCTCAAATATCGCCTCTCTGCGGTCAACGATCACTTGTTTGGCGTCGGTTTTTACTCCCACTAGGATATCTTGGATGATCGCCTGCGGTTCTTCGGTTCTCGGATTGTCCGAAGTGATGAAGACGTAATCGGATAACTCCGAGGCTATTCGCCCCATCTTTGGACGCTTCGAACGATCCCTGTCGCCGCCGCACCCGAAAATGGTAATCACGCGGCCTTTAGCCAGACTGCGAGCGGCATGGATCAAGTGTTTCAATGCATCAGGGGTATGCGCATAGTCTATGAAGATAAAAAAACCTTTGTCATTGGGCACCGGCTCCATACGCCCAGGGACAGATCGAAGTGCCCATGCACCTCCTCTGAGATGTTCCGGCTCTACCCCCAGGTTAAGTGCGGCTGCTGCGGCAGCGGCAACGTTACTTACGTTATGTAGACCCGGCAACTGAAGGAAGAGTGGTAAAGCCAGGCCACGGTGGTGCAAGATTACCGCAGAGCCTTCAAGACTCGCTTCTTCGATCTCCACCCATAGATCAGCCTCACGGCTCTCGCATGAGTAGGAGAGTTTCTTTCTGTCCCCAAGCCTTTCAAGCAACTCTCTGCCGGCAGGATCGTCGGTATTCACCACAGCTAGTGCATCCCGCTTCATCTCCTCAAAGAGCCTGAACTTGGTCTCCTTATAGTCTTCCATATCTTTGTGGAAGTCCAGATGATCCTGGCTCAGGTTGGTGAAGATGGCCACATCGGTATCCAACCCCCCCACCCTCTCAAACGCTATGGCGTGGGATGAGATCTCCATCGCCACCGCTTCACATCCAGCGTCCTTCACCTGCTTCAGCATCTGCCAGAGATCGGTGCTCTCGGGTGTGGTATGGGATAGCTTCTCCCATCTATCCCCGTCGTAGAAGCCGGTGGTGCCTATGACGGCGGTTTTTTGACCTGCGGCCTTCAGGATACTTTCGGCAAGATAGGTAACCGTTGTCTTGCCGTTTGTGCCGGTGACGCCGATAACGGTCATCTCTCTGTCAGGATAACCTGTGATCCTTGCCGAGGTCTCTGCCAGGAATCGTCTGGCTTTGGGGACCTGTATTAAAGGGATGCTCTCAGGCAGACCCTGCAGGGATTCTGCAGCTAAAGCCGCCGCTCCACGAGCCAGAGCATCCTGCGCAAAGCGGCGTCCATCGAACCTCGCGCCCGGAATTGCCACATATAAAGAGTTCTCCTCAACCCGTCTTGAGTCATAGGCCACCGAGGTGATCTCTGCTTCCCCTGAGCCGTGCAGTTTAACGTCTTTGCAATCCTTGATAAGATCAGCCAGCTTCATTCTTCTCGCTCCTGGATTTGGGCCAGCTTTTCGGTTTCTTCTTCAGGTGGCATGCGAATATCTCTGTAGACGGGCAGGCGAAGGATGCGTTCCATGATGCGCTGGAAGGCAGGTGCGGCGATTTCTCCTGCGAACCGGCCGCGGCCAGGCTCGTCTATGACCACCACAACAAGCAGACGAGCATCCTGGTAAGGTAGGAAGCCGACAAACGAGACCACGCTAACAGAAGATGAGTAGCCTACGCCGGCAACGGGCTTCTGGGCCGTTCCTGTCTTACCGCAAACCTGGATGCCTTCAATCCTTGCCGCCTTACCGGTTCCCTCATCCACAACCTTTTGTAGAATCTCGCATACGTCGGCTGCGGTCTGCTCGCTGAATACCCTTCTAAGTTCCTTGGCCTTACCCTTGAATATAACCCTGCCGTCGCGGTCTATCCACTTGATGATATGAGGTGCGTTGTAAACTCCACCCGATGCAAAGGTCGCATAGATTGTCGCAAGCTGCAGGGTAGTCACGGAAAGACCCTGACCAAAGGCGTTGTTGGTCAGACGCAGCTCGCTCATCTGACGAGGGCGATCTATCTTTCCCGAGGCCTCACCAGGGAGCTTAATGCCTGTAGGCACACCCACACCAAGCAGGCGTGATACCTCATAGAAACGCCTCACCCCGCACCGCAGGGCAAGCTTTGCAACACCTATGTTGCTTGACTTAACGAACACATCATCGAACGTGTAGCCCGGCCTGCCGTGAAGGTCTGTGATTTTGCGTCCCTGCACTACTATGCCTGAACCCGTAGGTATCCACTCGTTGCGTAGAGCCAGGCTATCCTCAATGCAGATGGCGGCAACCACCGGCTTATACACAGAACCTGGCTCAAACTCATCAGCAACAGCACCAACCTTCCAGGTTTCACGTGCGTAGCGGCTGTAGTGAGTAGGCGCGAAGTCCGGATAGTCAACCAAAGCTAATATCTCACCCGTTTGCGGGTCCATCACCACGCAGTATCCTCGTTTGGCCGCAAACCTCTCACACGCCGCCTTCAACTCCTCGTAGGCGATAGCCTGTATGTCAAGATCGATCGTTAAGGTAATGTCACAGCCGTTCTTTGCCTCCTGGATAGGATAGGCCGGCGAGGGGTGATCGCGTCCCAACGCGTCCTTCTGGTAGATCGCAAAGCCCGGCTCGCCTGCAAGCAGGGAATCTAAAGCGTACTCTATTCCTGCAAGCCCTGTATGTTCCGTACCCACGAAGCCTACCATGCTTCCGGTTACCTCATCCCACGGGTAGATACGTTTTGCCTCTTCTTGTATATTGATAGCGTTGGCAAGCGAGGCTTCCTCAAGCTCGGCCTTGAGGGCGAACGCCTTCTCGTAGTCGAACTTACGGCGAAGCCAGAAGAAACGCTTACGGGTGCGCAGGTAGCGTTCAAGCCTTGTCGGGGTGCCCAGCTTGTATCTTGAAAGTATATGAACCGCTGCGGGTATATCCTCTACGTACTGAGGAAGCACGTAGATGGAGGCCGCCTTCTCGTCAGTAACCACGGCTATGCCGTTGCGATCGTATATCTTTCCTCGTTTGGGTAGGAGCTCTATGTGTTCTTCGTGTTGTGAGCGGGCGCGTTCTGCATATCGCGGCCCAAGTATCACCTGCAGATAAAAGGCATAACCCAATACACCAACGGCCAGTACGCAAAGAACTCCACCTGCGAACTTAATTCTGCCCATTTTCTTCCCATGGGTAATACAATCCCAGGGCCTTGGCACGCGGCTCGAGATTGGTTACTATAAGTTCACGGTTAAGTGATATGCGTTCGCGCTCGAGCTTTTCGGTAAGTATCTCGGTCTGACGATCGAGTTCGGTTACGTGCTCTGTCAAGCGGTTATTGACCGAGCGCATCCATACATAGCCAAGCATAAGGCCTACTGCTAGTATAACCAGGAGTATCTTCTTCATAACTTCTCCAGTACTCTCAACCTGGCGCTTCGGGCCGCCGGGTTTACTTTAACCTCCTTTTCGGACGCAAAAATGGGTTTACGATTAACTCGCCTGTACTCTTGGCTTTGTTCTGCTCGTCTGTATCTATCTTTGACGATCCTGTCCTCTAAAGAGTGATAGGCGAGTGCGGCAACCCGTCCACCAGAAGCAAGACGGCTGAGTGCTGTCTCAAGACCGATCCTGAGATTTTCAAGTTCGTCGTTTACAGCGATGCGCAGCGCCTGAAAGGCCCTCATCGCGGTCTTGCGAAAACCCCTTGTCCCGACGACCTGTCGCAGAAGATCTGCAAGGTCTCTGGTGGTTCTTACCTCGCGGCGGTGTTCTACGATCGCTTGCGCGATCCTTCTGGCCTTGGATTCCTCTCCATATTCCCTAAGGATTCGTTCGATTTTCTCCTTGGGCTCACCTCTGATGATCTCAAGGGCGGTGGGGGAGTCGGATTCAGCGTCGAACCGCATGTCAAGAGCGCCGTCGCCCTGATAGCTGAAGCCGCGCTGCTGGCTTCTCACCTGATGCCAGGAAAGCCCGAGGTCGAAGATGACGCCTTGAACGCTCTCTATACCTTTCTGATCTAAAAC
This sequence comes from candidate division TA06 bacterium B3_TA06, assembly GCA_005223075.1. Classification (NCBI taxonomy): domain Bacteria; species candidate division TA06 bacterium B3_TA06. The sequence goes on from NJBO01000006.1 coordinate 117,279, forward strand.
CTCATCTAAGTATCGGAAGTTGGAATGATGGAGGGAAAGCCGCTCGGCAAAGCGAGCCATTCTCAGGCCTGCATAGGCGAGGGCTTCCCCATCCATGTCCAGAGCAATCACCTTTTCCGCGCCTGCCTCTAGAAGCGCTGCCGTGTGCCCGCCCCCGCCAAGGGTCGCATCCACATAGACGCCATGCGGACTGGGCAAGAGGGCTTTCACTATCTCCTCGCACATCACCGACCGATGGAACTCATCCACCGGCAGTTATTCTGGCGATACTCTTGAGTACCGCCCTCCTCGATGGGTATATATCAAAGGGATGAAAGCCGTACAGGCTGAAAAGGGAGTTGATATAGTCCGAAACGTTAATGAGCTTTATGTCGCCTCCTCTTTCGTTAAAGCGGCGTTTGAACTCGATAAGTTCGGGAATAAGAGGTATCTGTATATGATTACAACCTGCAAGATTGATAACCACACTTGCCTCGTTTGCCGAAAGGAGCCCCTCGAAAAGGGCACAGAGCTCGTCGAAATCTTCCTCTCTGACCTCACCTGTAAGATTCACGAAGGGAACACCTTCGACTCTCTTAATTACGGTTTTCATTCTGATCTCCCTTCATGTAGATATTTTTCAAGGTTTTCAGAATCGTCTTCCTGATGGGTCTCGGACTCCTCCTCGAACTTTTCAAAGACAGAAGGATTCCATATCTCAAAATGGCTTATGGCCCCGGTGATGACGGCCTCGCCTTCGATCTGTGCGTACTCCGCAAGATGGCGCGGGAGCATGATGCGTCCCTGTGAGTCCATATCCACCTCGGTGGCGGCTGAAGCCCTGCGGCGCGTGAAGCGTCTTGTCTCGCGTTTGTATCTGGGGATGGCAAGAAGGGTCCCCTCCTCGAAACGCTCCCACTCTTCAAGCGGATGCGCCTCTATCTCGCCGTCGTATCCCTTGGTCAGGACAAGTGTGCGCTGGTTGGCGGCTTGGAGTGCGCGGCGAAAAGCTGCCGGCACTGCAAGCCGTCCCTTATGATCTACCGCGTAGCGGAACTGTCCACGGAATCTCATGATAGCCCCACGATTCACCACTCATATCCACATTTTATACATTTTCCACCACTTGTCAACCCCCTAAGGCCTAATTCACGATTAATTGACTGGGAATTCATTTTTCGTATAAGTCCCAGATTCTCAGTTACTTATTTCTAAAGATGCCGGTTTAGGTCCCAAATTCGGCTAAAACTACGTTCCCCACTTTTCCCTCAGCATGCACTTGGAACCGGAACCCTTCACCACGATTCAGCGTTTTTTGCCTTGAAGTATACATAAGTTTCCATTATGTTTGAGGTTTTATGGTGGGGATAGGTCAAGGAAGGTTCGCTAGGAGTCAGCCCGATTATGTTCCATTAAATAATCCCCCTCCCTGGTGGCGTTAGTGCTCCCGTCGAGTGAGGGGGTAAGGGGGAGGGGTAGTGAACTTGGACACGATAATCAGAACACAAACCGAGCAGGGGGTTAAGGAGTTAGCCTTATAGGGGAATACGTTCGCAACCGGGTTTGCGCGCTTCGCGTCAGATGCGCCTATAAACTAATAATCGGGCCGACTTGAAAGTCGGCCCCTACGAGATACAAGCCAGAGATGGTTGACAATCCAGGAATTATATAGAAGAGAGATTTAGCCTGATTATGCTTCATTAAATAATCCCCCTCCCTGGTGGAGGGGGTAGGGGGAGGGGCGCTCGTGACGACAAAACAGGCCGACCTGACACCCGAATGGGATACGCTGAGGTCGGCCTCTACAAGACTCCATACCCTCCTTGTCATCGCGAGCCGCCCCAGGCGGCGTGGCGATCTCATAGCACTGCACGATTTACGGTTACTGCTATGAGGTTGCTTCGCCTCCTTCAGAGGCTCGCAACGACAGAAGGAAGCCTAAAGTCCGCCCGATTATAAGATGTTCCATTGTTGCGGGCGCACCTAATACCCTATGGGATACACGGTATCCCAAGGGGCACGCTGAGGTACGCCCCTACGAGAACCTGGACTGATTTCCTAATAATATTATAGAAGAAACTACTCGGGGTGGTCTTTTTTGATCAGGAAGACAAGGGTATCAACAAGTTTGTTTTCCGATACCGTGGCAACCACCTCGCCCTTGCGGAAGATAACGCCCTTGCCTTCCCCTCCTGCGATGCCGTAATCCGCCTCCTTTGCCTCGCCCGGGCCGTTCACCACGCACCCCATCACCGCAACCGACAGCGGTCGGTTTATTCTTGCTAGCTTTCTCTTAACTCTTTGGGCAAGCTTCTGGATATCTATCTCCGTCCTTCCACATCCCGGACAGGCGATAAGCTTTACCCCTCTTTCTCTTAACCCCAGGCTTCGCAAAAGCTCCCAGCACGCCTGGACCTCCCTTTCAGCCGGACCGGTGAGTGAGATGCGTATGGTATCTCCGATGCCTTCAAGTAAGAGGGGTGCCATGGCTGCGGTCGAGCGGATCGCACCCTCAAAAGGCAGGCCTGCCTCGGTCACACCCAGGTGCAACGGATAGCCGAAAAGCTCATGCATCTCGCGGTAGACCTCGATGGTGATTCGCACATCCGACGACTTTGCAGCAAGCACCAGATCGGCAAATCCGAAATCCTCGAAGAGCTTTACCGAATCGGAGAGTGCAGCAATCATGGCCTCAGCTGTTGGATGCTTGAATCTCTTGATTACGGCAGGCGGCAGGGAGCCGGAGTTCACACCTATGCGGATGGGTATCCCTCGGTCTTTCGCGGTCATAGCGATCTTTTTCAGGTCTCTCTTTGACCTTATGTTCCCTGGATTGATCCTGAGCTTGGCCGCTCCCGCCTCGATCGCACCCAAGGCCAGCTTGGGCGAGAAGTGAACGTCCGCGATCACGGGTATGGGAGAGCGCTCGACGATCTCGGGCAAAGCGTGAAGCGCTTCATCATCCGGTACTGCGACCCTAACCAACTCGGCGCCAGCTCTATAAATCTTCCTGATTTCTTTAATTATTGAAGGTGTGTTACGGGTGTTACGGGACTTGGTCATGGTCTGGACTCGGACCGGTGCACCTGCTCCGATCCTCACACCGCCCACGCTCACCCAGCGCCTGCTCATTCTTCTCCCGGTGCCGATATTCTTTTAATCTCCGCACCAACGCTTGCCAGCTTATCCTGTAGTCCTTCGTAGCCTCTATCCAGATGGTATATGCGGCTGACTGTTGTGGTCCCCTTTGCAGCAAGACCGGCAAGCACCAGGGCTGCCGATGCTCTCAGATCGGAGGCCATAACCTCTGCGCCTGAGAGATGATCGGTGCCCTCAATTACAGCCGTGCTGCCTTTGATAGTAATCACCGCACCCATGCGCTGAAGTTCCATGGCCTGCATGAACCGGTTCTCGAAGATGTTCTCGGTTATAAGGCTGGTCCCTTCGCCTAAACTCAACCATGCCATGAGCTGGGCCTGCATGTCTGTCGGGAAGCCTGGATATGGAGCGGTGTTAATTATAAGTGGTTTTGGACGTTTCATCATCGACACGGTCAAATGTTTTCCGCTTGCTTCAATCTCCGCACCCGCTTCAAGCAACGGCTGGATCACGTTACCCATGTGTGCCGAGGGGGCGTTTTGCAGGATCAGCCTGCCCTTGGTTATGGTCGCGGCAACAGCGTAGGTGCCTGCTTCGATGCGGTCAGAGATATTGGTAAACTCGGTTCCGTGGAGTTTTTTCACCCCCTGGATGGTAATCTCCCTGGTGCCCTCTCCTGAGATCTTTGCACCCATCTTGCGCAGGAAGCGGGCTACCGTGCATACCTCTGGTTCTGCAGCGGCTCCTATGATTCTGGTGGCCCCTTTTGCAAGCACCGCAGCCATCATCACGTTGAGGCTAGCTCCTACGCTTAGCCCTTTGGTTCCTTCAAGGAAGATCTCGGCGCCTTCCAGTTTTCGAGCCTGGGCGTTCACGTAGCCTTCGTCGACCTTTACCTCGGCACCCAGCTTCTCCATTCCTTTTATGTGCAGATCAATGGGACGCGCTCCTATGGCACATCCGCCTGGCAAGGAGATGCGTGCGTGGCGAAGTCTTCCCAGCAGAGGACCGAGCGCGTAATAAGAGGCCCGCATCCTTCGAACTATATCGTATGGAGCCTCGCCTTTGGGATCACGGGCCTGGATCCTTATCTGATCGCCATCCCTTCTCACCTCAACGTCGAGATGGGTAAGCAGTTCGGTCATGGTGCTTACGTCAACCAGGCTGGGGACGTTGGATATGGTGCACGGCTCGGAGGTCAAGAGACACGCCGCCATAAGTGGGAGCGCAGCGTTCTTTGAGCCCGAGACCAGAACCTCACCGTGCAGGGGATGTCCTCCTGAGATAACCAGTTTATCCACGGCTTATCCTCATACAATTAAGACGCAGACCTGCAGGAGGAGTTAACCTCCCTCCAGTTATCAGAAGAGAAAGAAATAGCGCGCCCGATAGGACTCGAACCTACGGCCTTCACGTCCGGAGCGTGACGCTCTGTCCATCTGAGCTACGGGCGCACTAATGGCGTCTCTTTCTCATCAATTTACGTCTTTTCTTGAACTTGTGACGCTTTACTTTTTTTAGTTTACGTTTACGACCACAGGGCATTTACCGAGTCTCTCTCCTTTATCGTTGCATTACTATCTGTTTGAGTAGCTTGGAGGGCTTGAATACGGGTACCAGGCGGGCCGGTATATGTATCTCCCTGCCGGTTCTTGGGTTACGAGCGATCTTAGCGTTGCGTTGCTTGGTTTTGAAGACCCCGAATCCACGGATCTCGATCCGTTGGCCCTCGGCGAGCATACGAGAGATATCCTTAAGGAAAAGGTTTATGACGATGGCGATGTCCTTTTTGGTAACCCGTGGACCTATCTGCCTCTCGATTTCCTCCACTATATCCGCCTTACGTACACTCATGAGGCTCCTCCTTTTTTCCTAAGGCGCGGTGGTGTATCACCGGTCTCCTAGTAACTCTCCTTGCGCATCTTTTGCGCTGCTCCACGTTACAGGAAAAGCGAAGCTTATCTATCACCACAGATTATATCCACAAGCAGGGGACGTGTCAAGTCTTCGCATTGCTTCACCAAAAATCCACTTGGGCGTTGCTTTTCCTTATCCCTTGTGATACGTTGCGCACGCTTGAAGGTTATACCAATTCACCTCCTCCTTGATTGGGTAGGGAGGGGGTGTCACCCTCCCATTTATCAGCCAAAGGCTATCCCGTCGAGCAGATTTGTGGGGTAATAATAAGCTGGACAAAAGATGGTCAAAAGGTGGACAGGGCCCAAAGCCTAAGCTGGACAAAAGCTGGTCAAAAGATACCCAAAAGCTACCCAAAAGTTGGTCAAAACCCCGGGGTCCCCGCGACATGAAATGACGACGCT
>NJBO01000007.1 GCA_005223075.1 candidate division TA06 bacterium B3_TA06
GTCGTGGAGCAGCTGGTAAGGTTCCGGTATTTGGTATGCTGGAACGTGCAGGCAAGGTCGTGGTTGAGGTAGTGCCTGACGTTAAGGAGAAGACATTAATGGGTCTTATTACCAAGACTATAGAACCAGGTAGCTTGACCTACAGCGATGGTTTCAGCAGTTACAGTTCACTGATCGTCAACGGCTATAAGCACGTCCGTATTGACCACGATAAAGAGTTCGCTAACGGTAAGGCACACATCAACAGCATAGAAAGTTTCTGGGCTTATGCCAAGGAACGACTGGCCAAATATCATGGTATTTCGCCTCTAAAACTGTATCTTTACTTGAAGGAGCTGGAATTCAGGTTTAATAACAGGCAAGCTGTTGACTTATTTGAACTTATCAACTCACAGCTTGTCAAATTGGTCCGCTGTGATGGATAATTCCCTAATCTATATTAACTTACCCGCCGACGATAGCACTAGAGTCCATGTTAAGAAGATATTAAGAGTCAGCGGGTGCAGGTATGGTGTGGTTAATTACGAAAAGTTCTTCCTCAGGCTCGGTAAGCATCTGGCGTCCCAGCCTGTCCGCGCCGTCCCAGTCGTGGGCGGTAGCTATTCGCGCCTTGGCTTCATCGGTCAGGCAGACCTCAATGCCTTCGGAGCCGTCAGCGAGCTCAAAGCGGACACGCGGCTCGCCCTCGTCGGATACGGTGATGTTGCCCTTGCCAAGGGTACAGCACGAACCGAGCTGAACACCGTCGGTAAAGCATGAGATCGGGGTTTTTGACCCTGTCATGGTATGCGCACGCTTGGCAAAAGGATCATCCCCCAGTATTCTGTTGGCGATAAGCCCGGCGCGGTAGCCGAGCACCAGATAAGGGCCGATGTGTCCGTGGAACCGGTTAAGGAAGAAAAGCGCCTCCTCGTGCGAGAGTTCTTTATGCATCCCCGATTCTAAACGAGCTGGCTTTCGAGTCAAGGGTTATAAAATGCCAACGCGGAGCTGCCGCTACGTCACGGGTTGCTGACCGGGGTCCACATCGCTGAGGGACGCGGTGGGGTTTTACTTGACAAGCGCGAGGAAGGATGTAGACTTTTGTGTCCAAGAGGAGGATGCATGAAGTACGAGACTGAAAAGCGGGTGTTTTTATCATGCTGCGGCTCCTACTGCCATACCTGCGACTGGTTCAGCGGTCGCATCCGCGCCCAAAGCGAGGGCACGCGGCGCATGCTTGCCGAGTTCGATGGCTTCCCCAAGCTGTTCGGCGAGGAGGGAGAAAAGATCGCAAAGGCCATGGCGAGACTCTCCACGACCTCGATCTGCTCCGGCTGCCAGCAGGAGGGAGGGGTTGGCGACCGCTGCTCCATCCGCGCATGCTGCCACTCAAAGGAACTAACCCACTGCTCGGAGTGCCCTGCGTTCCCGTGCAAGATGCTTTCCGAAAACCCTGGTGTGCGTAAGTTCAAGACATTGGAGAACTTCGAGGCCATCAAAAGAGAAGGCTGGGAGGCGTGGGTGGATCGTCAGTGGAAGGAGCACATAGAGCGCTCCGCTAAATAAGGAGTATAAACATGATCTCACAAAGGAGGTAACGTGAAAAAAGTCTGCGCTATAGTGCTGCTCGCCGCAACTCTCCCGCTTCTTGCCAGCGAAACCAATACCGTCTCTGCACAGGGCTACGCTTGCTTCCTTGTTTTACCTGACGCCGCAACAGTGAATCTGAATGTTAATGTATGGTCAAAGGACATCTCCGATCTGCATAAGAAAAGCGATGAATCCTTGGCCAAGCTCTCACGGAAGCTGGCGAAAGCCGGCCTCAAGGAACCATTAAGAAAAGACGGATATGCAAGTTTGACCCCCGAGTTGTACTCAGAGGAAGTTGAATACAGGTTGCGTCTTAACGTGATTATGATTGTTGATGACCTTTCGATTATTGACGATTTGCTTGGCGTGTTACCCACGCATGTCTTAAGAGACTCGGATGCAAGCATGGTCGCTTCTCCCTCAACCATACAGTATACGATAAAGGACCCCTCCCCCTATGTGAACGATTTGCGAAAGAAGGCGCTGGAAGATGCCAGGGCAAAAGCCGTTGAGTTGGCTGCGATTCAGGGTAAGCGTCCAGGCGATCTTATAGACTTTGGTGAGGAGGAACTCTCGGTAGGCTCAATGGCCTTCCAGAGCTTCGGGATGATGAATTTCGAGTCGGAAGACAAGAGCGCGGGCAGTCCCTTGCCTAGATTGCTCATGGAGTGCAAAGTAACCGCCACTTACGAACTGGTTGAATAGATCTAAGCTTTGCGGCGTTCTTAAAGTAACGCCGCTAAAATCCTCAAAAGGAGGTTAAACATGGCGAGAAGAATCCTTGCCCTCTTGTTCTTTGCTTCAGCGCTGTCAGCGGCACAGATATATCTCGCAGATAGCACCGCTTACGTGACCGGTAAGTCTTCGATTCTGGTTCTGCCTGATGCGGCCACCGTGGAGTTCAGAATCGAGATCCGTGCCAGTGATATGTCGAAAGTCATCGCAAAGGCAAACGATCTGACTGCAGAGATCACAAAAGAGTTACGCAAGGCGGGAGTAGATCAACCCCTTATCCAGAGCGGCCCGGCAGACATCTACTCCGAGCTTAACTGGGAATCGCAGCGGCTGGAACACGTGTACGGTCTCCGGCTGGACTGCGCTGTGGACGATCTTTCCAAGGTTGACGATATACTTGTGGTACTTGCAGCGACTTCCTCGGAATCCGAAGGCTCGAGGATCTCATCCTACACGGTTAACTACTTCGTCAAAGACCCGAGCGTCTATCTGCCTGAGCTACAGGAGATGGCATTGGCCGACGCAAAAACCAAGGCCGAGCAGGCTGCAGCCGCTCACGGTTTGAAGGCAGGCGAGATTCTGGACTCCGATTATTCGGAACCCTATTCAGGATATCTTTCGGTGTGGGACCCGTACTCGAGCTGGGACTTTTCGGCAAAAGATATGGGAGGAAAGAACTCATTGCCGCGAGTGGCTTTGAGTTACGAGATATCGGCAACGTTCAAGCTGATCGATTAGCAACCTCCGGGGTGCAGCATTGCTTCTGCAAAATCACCCCTTGGAGGCAAGAGATAACACGCGAGAATAGGAGGACGGATGTCCAGGTTATTGAAGGGATTGGGTGTGCTCTCCTTGATAGTAGCTTTTCCTGCCTTCCTCTTTGCCGGAGAGAAGCTAACCATCCTTCACATCAACGACACCCACGGGCAGATTGAACCTGTGGAAGCCAAAGACGGTGCGACCTACGGCGGATTTGCAAGGGTTGCCTACCTGGTAGATTCGTTAAGATCTGAGGCTGAGGCAGAGGGTCGCACATTCTACTTCCTTCACGCGGGCGACGCCCTGCAAGGGCCGCCTGTATCAAACATGAGCAAAGGGAAGCTTGACTTCGAGCTCTTAAACGAGATGGGGCTCGACGCCATGGTTGTGGGCAATCACGAGTTCGACTTCGGCCAGCCTAATCTTGATGAGCTTGTGGAGATCGCGGAGTTTCCCGTGCTTTCAGCAAACGTCGTAGACGAGTTGAACAACCGGCCTTACCAGGCCTTTGTGGAGGAGAAGGCAGGCAAGGAACGCATCCTCCTAGTGGGCTTGACCACCGAAGCGACCCCGATTGGCACACATCCGGCCAACGTTGAAGGACTCAGCTTTCTTCCAGCGGATTCGGTGATCGCTGCCTTGATTGACTCGCTCGGGTACGGCGAGAGGGATTTCGTGATAGCCCTGACGCACAGGGGCTGGACCGCTGATTCTGTAATGGCCGAGCGAGTGCCTGAGATCGACCTCATCGTCGGAGGACACTCACATACGATCATCGAGGAGCCGAGGAAGATCAAAAACTCCCTCATCGTACAGGCAGGGGCAAGAACAGTCTATCTTGGCAAATTGGAGATGGAACTCAAAAAGGGCAGCCTCAAGGGATACTCATACGAGCTTATTTTGCTCTCAGGGAAGATAGCCGAGGATCCGGATATTGCGGCAAGGATAGCCGAAGCCGGGCAAGAGCTCGACAAAAAGCTGGGCGTACCCATCGGCAAGACCGAGATCGCACTTGTGCCTGGGCTTCAAGGTGACCGAACGGACGTGCTCTCCCTAGGCGACCTCTTAGCTAGAGTTATGCTTGAGGAGACCGGTGTTGACTTCGCGTTCACCAACATGGGCGGGGTGAGAGCCGCCATCCTTCCGGGCGATGTCACCATGCAAGATATCCTCACTGCCCTGCCATTTGCCAACACGTTGGTTACCATGGAACTCACTGCAGATCAGGTGCAAGAGCTTCTGGACTACAACATATCCCTTGGCCCACACTCCGGAGGCACGCTGCATCTTGCCGTGGTCGAGTATAAGGAAGTCGAAGGCAAGGCGATGGATATAAGTATAGGTGGGAAGCCGCTCGATCCTGCCAAGACCTACAAGATCGCCACCAACAACTTCCTTGCCGCGGGCGGTGACGGATACGAGATACTCAAGGACGGCAAAGACGTATATGACACAGGTACGCTGGTTAACGACGTTCTCGTGCGGTACGTGAAAAAGATGGGGGTAATAAAATAGGCCCGAAAAGCTGGTCAAAAGCTGGTCAGAAGATGGACAAAAGCTACCCAAAAGATAGACAAAAGATGGACAGGCTACCGGCCATAAGCTGGACAAAAGCTGGTCAGAAGTTGGTCAAAAGCTGGTCAAAAATGGGACAATTTCGAGGGTTTTTGGGGTATTCTCAGGGCGTTTTACATCCCCGATTAACTTGGCAGTAGAAGTTAATTGAAAGTTTAACTTTTTAATTGCTCTTCTTCAACAACCTTTACTAGGTCCTTCTCGGTAATTTCGACTGTCTTAAGCTTTCCTTCTTTGGAAGCAGTTTTTATGACTGGATAAATATCTATAGTCAGCATAAAAATGGTTTTCCCATTGGAGACTACGAAAGGCGTTGCTTGTTCTTGGTGCAGTAACGCCAATTTTAAATCGGCATCGGAAGTGTTGAATATAATCAAGTAACCGAAGGGTTCATTGAATGTTCTGGTGTATCGGTATATTTGACCAAAACCATTGATAATGTAATTCTTTTTGTTGGGTTCACTGAAAACCTTAACATCAGCGATTAAAGGTTCATCACTCTTTTGAGCCGCGACCAAATCGGCTTCTCCTGAGATCGACCACGGTTCAATATTGAAATCAAGGCCCTGATCATGCAAGTATTCGTAAAGATTAAGTGCCAACTTCTTCTCACCCCTCGATCTATCATCTTCCCACATTTTGTGGAGCTCGTTCCTCTGAAACCATTCACATTTGTGTTTGTATCTTCTCAAAAGAGCTAGTATTGCCCGTTGATCGTCAAGTTGCTCATCTAGGTACTCGTACAAGGGTTCAACAAAAAATACCCTGAACTTATTTAACGCCTCAAAAGCATCGCTAGTTTCTCCGTAATGCGCACCGATTAGGTATTCACTGTCCTCCCTGCTTGATTTTAAGCACTTACTAATTACATAAAAAGATATGCCTGCAGCCTGCAATTCATTATCTGGAAAGTAATTACTTACTGAACCATTCTCTATGTTCACCGCTACAATATCCAAATCGGAAACGCGTGATTTCAAGTCTTTGAGTATGCCTACGAAAACAGGGTAACTATGCAAAAAACTCCAAAATTGTTTAAGTGCAACGTGAATTAATTTTAAGTCTGCCGAGTTAACTCTTCGGAATCGTTTTTGCAGTTTGTAACGCAAGTTCTGGACATAAGCGGTATCCACAAGCCCTCCTAAAGTCTAATGTTGAATTTGAAAGTTCTCGATAAACCTTCAAGAGCCCTTCTGAACTCTCTCTCCGCTTTACGGTACTCGTTCATATAATCATCCAATTGAAGATTTTTCTTACACCCTCTGCAGATAATAACATCGCGCAATCTGACTTGACCAAGGTATACATAATTATAAAAGCCGCAACGCGGGCATGGAAAATCAAAAGAAAGTTTATCAAGGCTCAAGGTTTTACTCCTCTTGGTAACTATAACTCAAGTTACCTCTTTGTCAAGCCGCTGCTTTTTATCAAACTTCTTGCGCCAAATGGGGCGGGACTCTTAAGGGGCGCTTTTTAAGCCGCCTTCACGAACCTTGCGGTGTAGTTGAAGAAGCTGTCCTCGACCGCGTCTTTGGTAAAGCCCGCGTTTAAGGCAAGGCGAACGGTGGTGCGCTTGAGGGGATAATCCGGGTCAGGGAAAAACTCGGTGATAGCAAGTATCCCGGCAGGTTTGAGGACCCTGTGTGCCTCCAATAACGCCCTGTGCCGGTCGGGTATCTCCTGCAGAACGGTTATCATGTAGACCAGATCAAGAAAGGCACCGGCACCCTGGCCAACTCCCTGCTGGTGCGATACATAGAAAGGGTAGGAACGATAAAGTAGGTAACACGGAGGCGGGGGGTTGACAGATTTGTAATCGAATGTATTCTTTTGGGCGAATCTATCCAGGAGGTAACTATGAAGATTCATTTGCGTCACGGTTTGGTTTTGGGGACAGCTGTCTTGGTGACAATCACCGGATGCCCCACTGAGCCACTGACCCGGGAAGAATACACCTGCGTCAAAAGGGTGTTGAGGCGAGAGTTCCTCATCGAGGAATCCTTGAGCGAGGGTGCCCGCCTGGGGCCCGGTTATGAGTCGAGGTTAAAACAAGCGATCGTGGATATCCCCAGAAGGCTTTGTCGCTCTCAAGGACTCTCCTTCCTGGCCTTTGATAAGGCGCACGAACGGTTCGGAAGGGAGGGCCTTTCCTATATCAGGGAGAGCAGGGAGTTCCTGAGATTATTCCTCGGATCTCAAGAGGATAACAAAGGGAAGGCCGATCCTGCTCAGATAGAGCGCATATACCGGTTGGCTTTCGATCTGGGACTGCCCATACCCGATGCTTTCCTGCCCATCGAAGTGACAAAAGAAGGTGAGGTTCTTATCCATGAAGAGTTCGTTTCCGGACCTGGCGAGTCTCGAAATCTGATGCAGGTTGAAGACAGATTGGGTGAATACCCTTTTTATGTAGTGCAACTCCTCTTTGATCCTCAAGCCTACGCTGCTTCCTTATTTAAGATCGCAGGAGGTATCCCTTCAGCCGAAGAGTTCAATATCTCGGATAGCTTCTCCAACCCTCTGATGGTGATGGTGTTCCCGGAGGTCTCTGAGGCCGACCGGAATATCCCCTGCATAGCCCAGAGGTATTTCGACCTGGAGTACCTGCTTGCCAGCCCCGACCTTACCGTTTTCATCGAGTTGAAGCCGGATCAGCCGGTGTTTTTAAACTCCGAGCCCACTCAAAACGAGTATCTAGATCCGCTTATTGAGCGTCTCTTGCAACGTTCGCGTTATAAAACGGTAATCATCTCGGCTACCGACGAGGTGAGCTTCGGGCGGCTGCTGTGGGCGACACACCTAGCTCAGGGGAGGGAAGCTCATCGTATCGCGTTAGTCCAGGCCGAACTCATAAAAGGCAAGAAACCTGAAATCCGCACCGAGGAGATACTTTCCCGACCACCTCTTGGCTGGCGCGGAGAAGTGCCGGACAATGGGTGGGGACCTATGGGGCCGCCGATCCGCCCTCAAATACCGGACACCAAACCAAAAGCAAGCCAGACATCCTCCATACCGAAATCGAGCTTTACGCTGGAGGGCGATGTCTCTGCCACCGACATCGTGAAATCGCCTCAGCCTGAGTTCCCCCGGTGGGCACAGGAAAGGGGATTGTCCGATGTAACCATAATGGTTCAGTTCAGAGTAGATAAGGATGGAAACGTTCTCCCTACGATGCTGGCCGTCCGAAGCACCGGCTATACTAATTGGGATAACGAGGTGAAGGAGACCTTGGCTCGCTGGAAGTTCAAGCCGGCTCAGGTATCCAAAAGGATTGCAACCATTACTTTTCACTTTTATTTGAGATGAATCTACCTCAACTCAACCCTCCAGGCGCGTGGGTTGGAGGAATCGTCGAAGCTGAACTGCTGGTGGATGATCAACACCTTGCCGTCCTTTGACCACTGTGATACCCAGCAAGGGTAGTTCTCAAGCCCGGACCGGATAGCGGTAAGAACCACACCCCGCATATCTTCCAGGTCATAAACGATGGGATTAGGCACGGTGGCAACAAAAAGGTAATCCGAGGTGGGGGAGAAGGTGGCGTAAAGCGCCTGATCCACCAAAGCAATAAGCTGGGGATCAGCGGTGGATACGATGAACAGCTTGTAGGTTACAACGTCCAGGCCCCCCTCGCCCTCCTCGCCCTCCTCCTCCTCGATTGGCTGACCTAACAGAATCCATTTAGAGTCAGGGGAGATTACGAGGAGAAAGTCCAGGCCTTCAACAACACGCTGGCCTGTCTCGGCATGTTCTAACCAGTTCTCCGTGGCGCTTCTTTCTAGGGCATCCTCAAGCTCCACCACGTCGAAGCCCACAAGCTCCAACCTGTCCTGGGCAAACCCTGCAGCGGGCAACATCAGGGACGCAAGGATCATAAGTGCCATAACTCGGCGATCTATAGACATATCGACTCCTTCGGTTTGATAAACCGGGCAGTATAATTCCAAAAGTTTCCAAGGACTTTGGCATCAACGAAGCCCGCTTGAGTGGCCTGCTTTATGGTAGTGCGCTTGAGGGGATAATCCGGGTCAGGGAAAAACTCGGTGATAGCAAGTATCCCGGCAGGTTTCAGGACCCTGTGTGCCTCCAGCAAAGCCCTGTGCCGGTCGGGTATCTCCTGCAGAACGGTTATCATGTAGACCAGATCAAGGGTCGAATCCTCAAACGACAGCTCGTAAGCACTCGCCTGGATGAGTTTGATGTTAGTGATATCTTGATTCTCAGGTCTGGATAACTTGTTTTCGAGCTGTGCCAACATCCTGGGCTGAATGTCCAGGGCATACACCTTGCCCTTCTTCCCAACAACTCGTGCCACGAAAGTGGTATAAGCACCGCTCCCGCAGCCTATCTCCAGAACCTGCGTTCCCTCACTGATCCCGCTGCGGCGGATGAGCTTATCCGCAGGCTGCATCCAGCGACGGAACCAGGAGTCCAGGAACCACCCTGTATATGAGGGAGCCGGGAATCGCCACAGCTTGCGCACGACTTTGACCAGGGTCAGCCATAAGAAAACGAATCCCAGGATTGAACCTGCAACGATGACGATGATCAGGAGATAGGTGGGCATATCTAACCCTACGCCTCTTATCTTATTAGTCAAGCTAGCATATTTTCGACCTGCGACCTTTTTGGCGAAGCCAAAAAGGAGCATTAGCATACTTCAAGCCTATGCCTTTGAAACCACTAGTCAAGGTAACTCCCCTCTCCCTTTGGGACAGCGTGCAGAGGGGTTAGGGGTGAGGGGACTGCGATCTTTTGGCGTGGAACACGTCAAAAGGAGCACTCCTTCTTGGTCGCTTTAAGCGAAAACAGAAGCGGGACGTCTTCCCGGCCGTCTGGCAGACGCCACCACCCTTCCTGGTCTTGCTTCATAAACGGAAGCATCTTGTAGGGGGTAAACGGATACTCCTTAAGCGACTGGATAGTTAAACCGGCTGCAATCAACGAGCTGATAATCTCGGACATCGGATGCATCCACTCGTAGTGGACCGTATGTTCAAGGGTTCCCTCAGCATCAGCGTAGGAACCGTGTTCGTCGAACCTCATGGGGGCTTTGGCGAAATAGGGGTAGTGGACTTGCAAGTCGGATACATTCCCATCGTTGAACACGTGCGCAAAGGGGTGGCTTTCCACTATGTAGAAGATACCTCCCGGTTTGAGGAAGTGAGTTATGACCTCTGCCCAGCGTTTCAAATCGGGCAGCCAGGGAAGAACACCGTAGGAGGTGAAGACGATATCAAACTCACCCGAAAGCTTTTTGGGTAAATCGTAGATCTCGGAGCAAACGAAGCTTGCATTGAGACCCAGCTCAGAACTCAAATCCCTAGCCAGGCGGATGGCCTTGGTGGAGAAATCTATTCCTGTAACCTCAGCCCCTAGCCGGGCGAAGGATAAGGTGTCCATCCCGAAGTGGCACTGAAGGTGGAGTAAGGATTTGCCCTTAACGTCACCTACTCCCTCCTGTTCGATGCGATCAAGTGTCAAGCGCCCGGCCTTGAAGCCTTCAACGTCGTAGAACTTGGATTTCGCGTGGATTTCAACCAACTCGTTCCAGTGCCTACGGTTGGCGTTAATGTATTCGTCCATTCAGGATTCCTCCATATTATCTAATCAAACTCTAAGCAAAGCCGCAGGCATGTCAAGAGAAATGCGAGTCCTCGTTAAAGTAAAGAAATGATGAGATTGTTTTGCAGCTTTACCTTTCGACATCCTCGCGATGACAACGTTTCCAGATAGGTTGATGATTTCAGGTATGTTACGGGTGTTACGGGTGTTATTTCCTTGATTAAGGGGCGTTAGCCCCAGGAAGTTATGAAGATGCCCAGCAAGGGTATTTCCTTGATTAAGGGGCGTTAGCCCCAGGAAGTTATGGAGATGCCCCGCAAGGGTATTTCCTTGTGAGCGGAGCGTAAGCTCCGAATAATTATGACAATACCCTATGAAATATAAAATACTTCAAGGGGCAGGCTCTGCCCCGAAGGGGTACGGGTGTTACGGGCTTGACAAGTAAGGCTTGCTGCATATCTTTATGTGATGGTTGATGCGGAAGTGCTTCTTCAGGCCTACCACTACCTATCCAGCGCCATAGCCCAGGCGTTCGCCGCGCTGATTGCGCTGACCGCGATGTTTTATATCTATAGAAGAGGTGTTCTACGGAGCAGAATCAAATCAACTGTTGAATCTATGATACCCTTTATTGATCTCATTGACAATGAATCCAAAAGCATCTTAACCCCAGGTAAACTTACAGATCATTTAAAGCTGCTTTATGGCAAAGAGGTAGTCGAATTCGCTAAGAAGCAATTAGATGATCCTAAAGTGGCCAAGAGGAGGTTGAGAGAGTCTAGAGATTTTTGGGGAAAACGTCTTAAGGCCAAGGTTAATTATTATGAAGACCTGATTACCTACTCTCGAGGCCTCAGCCGTTATATATATCCGTCAATTCTTCTATCTGCTTTGACAATGGGTTTTGGCATTATATCTCTTCTAGCAGGGCCTCTGATTTCTCGGGATCTTTGGCGGTGGGTTGTTATGCTAGGGGAGTCATCGTTTGCATTACTAGCTTTGGGCTACACATTAAAGGCTGTGATTAAAATGGTGAGTAAACCGGAGGAGTCTAAAGAAAAACTGAAGGAGGAATAGGAAGAAGCTTAAGTCTTTACATTTATTGATAGGAGTGGTATAATGAGGGCAAAGTTAAACGCCCTTTACAAACATGCAACACAGGGAGAAGCATGTCTGAGTGTAGGTTATGTGGAGGTAGCGGCGAGATAGCCTGCAAGCAGTGCAACGGAGAGGGCTATACAACGTGCCCCAAATGCGGGGGCGCACGTTATTACAAATTCAGGGAGCAAGAACCCTGTCCGCGGTGCGGGGGAGAAGGAGCCGTGGTCTGTAAAGCTTGCCAGGGGACAGGGACTGTTGCTTGTCCTGCATGCGGCGGATCCGACGCCTAACCGCCCCCAAAAAGTTATCACAGACTTGACAAGCCGATCCGAGTCTGTATAATTTATTGTTAATCGTTGAACTGCTTAGGAGGATATGAGATGATCAAGGATTGGACTGATAACCAGTGGGGCCTGATTCCGGCAATTGGGTTTACTCTGTACGGCTCCAAGGGAAGCCCGTAGTCTAATCCTACTGTTCTTGTAGAATTTAACCCCGGGTATCCCGCCCGGGGTTTTTAATTAGCAGAAAGCCCCGGCGCAACCGGGGCTTTCTGCTATAGAAGTTTCGTTAAAGCGAAACTTCTATAAGACCGAAGCCTCGAAGAGACGAAGGTCTCAAGGATCGGTACGATA
This sequence comes from candidate division TA06 bacterium B3_TA06, assembly GCA_005223075.1. Classification (NCBI taxonomy): domain Bacteria; species candidate division TA06 bacterium B3_TA06. The sequence goes on from NJBO01000007.1 coordinate 11,943, forward strand.
AATAACAAAACCGCGGAGGTGAAGTGCAACCGATCATAAGCTGCTGCAAAGTGCATAAGACCTTCAAGGGCGGCATCTTAAAAAGGAAAAAGCCGGTTCGTGCGCTGGTAGACATCAACTTTGATGTTCGCTCTGGTGAGTGCTTCGGGCTCATCGGGCCGAACGGGTCGGGTAAGTCCACGCTCATCCGCGTCCTCTCGACCCTGCTCTATCCTGACCAGGGCCAGGCTCATGTCTGCGGCTTTGATGTGGTTCGCAAGCCCTACCGTGTTCGAGAACTGATCAGCCGGGTCTCGGTGGATGCCGCGTTCTTCAAGAAGCTTTCCGCCTGGGAGAACCTGCGCTACTCGGCCAGGCTCTACGGTGTGCCATTGAGAATCGCCAGACAGCGCGCCCTGGACGTTCTTGCCGAGCTGGGCTTTCCTGCCAGGCGGTTCAACGACTCGATGGAGGACCTCTCGCGCGGGATGCAGCAGAAGGTCGCGGTTGCAAGAGCCTTGATCAACCGGCCACAGGTGCTGCTCCTGGATGAGCCGACCACCGGTCTTGATCCGCGCTCCAAGCGCGAGGTGGAGACCTACATCGAGCGGTTAAGAAAGGAAACCGAGCTTACCATCTTCCTCACCACGCACGACATGTACGAGGCCGACCACCTGTGCGACCGGGTGGCGATCATTGATAAGGGTCGGATCGTGGCCCTGGATACACCCAAGATGCTGAAACAGATTCTCGCCCGCAAGCGCGGCTCCGACCACGTATCACTCGAGGACGTCTTCCTCGAACTTACCCACAAGGAGTGGGTAGAGGACGTGGAAGAAGACGAAACAGATAAAAAAGACTAACGAAGATAGGGAGGAGAAAACATGCAAAGGATACCAACGCTCGAACCGATGGTGCCCGCCGGTTCCGAACCTCGCATGAGGCTGCGGTGGCTGGCGCTTATTGAGCGCAACTTCGCCCTAATCAAGCGCTACATAGGCTGGGAAGTAGTATTCGTGTTCTACAACATTATTAACGCTCTTTGCATTGCCTTTATCGGCGTGACCCAGGGCAAGGGGCACGTGTTGTACCTGGTGATAGGCGCTCTTATCTGGGGTTTTTTGTCGCTTCTGTTCCACGAACTTGCCGAGCAGGTCCAGTGGGAGCGCTGGGAAGGCACCATCGAGTACAGCTTCATGGCGCCCATGCACCGGCTTACCTACCTTCTGGGCAACTGTTTCTATGCGGTTGTCTACGGTGTCCTGCGCTCTGCGCTTCTTTTGGGCGTGCTCGTCTTATTCCTGGGTCTCTCGCTGAAGGGAGCGAACATCGCAGGGGCGCTGGTGGTACTCGTGGTCTCCGGGCTATCGTTCATAGGTCTGGGGCTTATCGCGGCCATCCTCCCTGTGCTCTCCACTGAGAAGGGTGCGCAGGCCTCGCACATCTTTCAGGCGGTGATCCTCTTGATTTCCGGAGTATACTACGAGGTGGACGTGTTACCCGCGTGGATAAGGTCCCTTTCGGTCGCATCGCCCGCGACCTACACGCTTCGGGCGATTCGCGCCGCACTGCTTGAAGGGGCATCGTTTAAAGAGCTGGCACCGACTATCCTTCTATTGGCCGGAATCGGTGTGGTGCTCATCCCGGTAGGCTTTGCGGTATTCAGCCTGGCCGAACGCTGGGCAAAGCGCAAAGGCAAGCTCAAGAGGAGTGGATAGCGGCGCGATGCGGAGCATCGCTCATTGTAAAATGCAAATATCAAATTGCAAATAGAAAAATGAACGAGACCAAACAGCCAGCGCCGTCAGCTGTGAGCTGTGTGCTGTCAGCCATTCTCAGAAGGTTGCAGTGATCTGCATTAATGGATAGAATTACAGGTTAGGAGTTTTTATGATCCAGCTAAAAGACGTTGGTGTTTCCTTCGGCGCAAGAGGACTCTTTGCCAAGGTAAACCTTGCCGCAGGGGAGCGCTCGCGCATCGGCCTGGTGGGGAAAAACGGAACCGGCAAGACCACGCTGTTTAGACTGCTCGCAGGCGAGCGGCCCCCTGACGAGGGCTCGATTGATATGCCCAGGGATCTAAGGATAGGCTATCTGCCCCAGGAAGAGATCGTACTTGAAGAGGAGAGCGTATTCGATGAGGCGGTAAAGGCCTTTGATCACGTTCACGAGATTCGGACAAAGATGCACGAGCTTGAGGGAAAGATGGAGGATAGCTCCACAGATCCCCAGGAGATGGAGAGGATGCTTAACCGCTACAGCCGGTTGCAAGAAGCCTACGCTAAGGACGGTTATACCTTTGAGGCGAGGACAGCAGAGGTATTGACCGGTCTTGGATTCAAGGAGGAAGATTTCACAAGAGCGTGCCGTGAGTTCTCAGGCGGGTATCAGATGCGGATAGCGTTGGCGAAATTGCTGCTCTCGGAGCCTGATCTACTGCTTCTGGACGAGCCCACCAATCATCTGGATCTGCCTTCCATCGAGTGGCTGGAGGGCTTTATAAGGGATTTCAAAGGCTCGCTTCTCATAAGCTCACACGACCGCTACTTCCTGGACAGGATGGTGGAGGTAATCTGGGACATTGATTATAAAGCCATCACTGCCTATAAGGGCAACTACAGCTCGTTTGTTAACCAGAAACAGGGACGCAGGGAACAGATCGAGAAGCAACTCAAGAAGATAGCCGAGACCCGCGCGCACCTGAAGCGCTTCATTGATCGCTTCAGGAGTTATCCAAAGAAAGCGGCGTTGGTGCGCAGTCGCAAGAAGATGCTTGAGAGACTGCCCAAGGTAGAGCTGCCCAGGGAGACGAAAAAGACTATGGCGATCCGTTTCCCGGACGCGCCGCGCATCTCAGGAAGGGTGATGGCGCTTGAGGGTGTTCGTAAGAGTTTTGGTAATCACGAGGTCTTTTCCAGCGTTGATTTAACCGTCGAGCCGGGTGATAGGATTGCATTTGTTGGGGCGAACGGAGAAGGGAAAACGACGCTTTTAAGGATCATAGCCGGGGAGCTTGACGCGTCAGAGGGGGAGATATGGAAATCCGCCAAACTACAAACCGCCTTTTACACCCAGATCGTTGAGGAGCGCCTTAACCCGCAACACAACATCCTTGAAGAGCTTGAGGAGGTTGCTCCAGGTGAACCTCTGCCTGTTCTGCGAGGGCTTGCCGGTGCGTTCCTCTTCTCAGGGGACGATGTGGACAAGAAGGTGAGTGTTTTATCAGGCGGTGAGAAGTCGCGTCTGGCCATAGCCAAGATTATGCTTTCTCCCTCCAATCTGCTCTTGCTCGATGAGCCTACCAACCACCTTGACCTTCGTGCCCGTGACGTGCTTGAGCAGGCTATACGCCGCTATCCGGGAACGGTTGTCTTCGCCGCGCACGACAGGTTCTTGATAGATCGTCTCGCCAACAAGGTGGTCCAGATCGGCGGGGGTAAGGCGCTGCTGCACATTGGCAACTGGACGGATTTTGCCCGCTGGCGCGAAGGTCTTAAAGTGAAGCCTCAGACAGCGCCGGTTAGACCTCTGAAGCAGACCAAGCCAACACCCAAGCCGAAACCTCGAGGGCAGTCAAAACAAGACAAGGAACGTCAGCGCAGACTCCTTGAGCAGGAGATAGACCGCACCTTTGCAGAGATCGAGGCCAGGGAGAAAGAAGTCGCGGATCTTGAGAACCAGATGAGCGATCCAGATCTCTACGCCGATGTGAACCGGCTGCGGGAAGTAACCATAAGACATCGTCAGCTCAAGCAGGAACTCGACCGCCTTCACGCCCGGCTTGAGGGGCTTCTTTCATCTGGAGAGGGTTGACATCCTTAATCCCTTCCCTATTCTTAAAGATTAGCGAATGGAGGTCTGTTTGAAAAGATTCCTACCCTTCCTTGTGCTCGTGACGCTTTGCTGCACGGGCCTTGAGGAGCCTGAGCTTATCTCACCCGCAGACGGTGAGACTGTGATGACCGCAACACCGAAGTTCACATGGCATTCAACACCTGACGCTCGATCTTACTCTGTGGAGATATCAGCGGAGGAGAGCTTTGCCGAAACGATCGATAGCATTATATTCAAAGACACCTCGTTCATTCTGGCAGATACCCTAAAGCTGGGGCAGGAGTATCACTGGCGGGTAATTGCTCGTAATCTGCAGGGAGTAGAAAGCAACCCGAGCGAACCCGAAACGTTCCACGTCCAGAGCGGAGTTGGGCTGCTTTCTCCTGCGGCCTACGACAGCACCGCCTGGCCCGAGTTTTCATGGGGAGCTTACCCTGGTGCCTCCTCTTACAACCTTACCATCTCCTCCTATGCCGACTTCAGGGAGCCTTTCTTCGATACAACGACAGGCTCCACGTCACTGCAGTGGCCTGACAGCCTTGCACCGGCCACCTACTTCTGGCGCGTGCAGGCATTTGATGCGAACCGGCCTTTAAGCTCTCCTTCCACCGTTCGACGATTGGTAAGCTACCGACTTGAAGATACCTACTTCCCACTTAAACCTGGCCGGTCTCAGACGTTTCAAATCGTTGAACTGAAAGGATTCTACGTTCTGGGGACCCCTAACGAGTGGGATACTACAGAATGGGACACCTCGCAATATACAGTAAATGTAGATAATACCTTCGCAGACAAGGAACGTCTCTACTACGTTCTTTCTTCGGATTCCTTTTGGGACATAGGGGATAGCGTGGGACTCAAGGACGACTCCCTGTTCTCGCCCGTCTTCTTCATGAGCGAGCTCTATCCGACCGAGAGTGCCATTTTCCGTACCTGGCAGGACTCGACGTTTACGGTGTTGTGGGACGAAGACACCTTAAGGCTTCTATACACGTACGGTCTCCATCGAGGCTCTCTGGACTCCCTCATTATCCTGCGACTACCGGGCCAAGGCGTGATCGAGCAAAGACATTATTGGGAGCGCCGGGCAGTTTTAGATACACATGACTGGTTGACCTCCAGGACGAAGCTCCTGCCTTGACTTCGCCACCTACAACCGTATATTAAGTCCATGAAGGTGTTTGTGCTTGGAGGGGGCGGAAGAGAGCACTCGTTGGGCTACAAGCTTGCGCAATCGGCTGATGTAGATGGGCTTTTCTTCCTGCCAGGTAACGGGGGAACGGCAAGGCTGGGCGAGAATTTGCCTATCTCTCCAACGGATGTTGATGCGGTTCTTGCGGCTGCAAAGGAACATAAACCAGGCCTCGTGGTTGTCGGCCCGGAGACACCTTTGTTTGCAGGGATCTCCGATCGTCTGACACAGGAGGGCTTCCGCGTCTTGGGGCCCTCAACAAAGGCCGCGATGCTTGAGCAGGAGAAGGCGTTTGCCAAGGAGTTCATGAAAAGACACCACATCCCTACGGCTTCCTTCAAGGTCTTCACCGATATTGCCTCGGCAAAACACTATGTGGAAGGCAAAGACTCTCCCCTGGTCGTTAAGGCATCCGGCCCTGCTTTGGGCAAGGGGGTGATCGTTTGCTCCACCCCGCAGGAGGCGCTCGCCGCCGTTGATAAGATGATGGCCGAGCGCAAGTTCGGCCGGGCAGGGGATCGAGTCGTTGTTGAGGAGCGGCTGGTGGGTGAAGAGGTATCCATCCTGATACTCACTGACGGCGTCAACTACATCACCTTCCCCCCGGTGCAGGATCATAAACCGATAGGAGAGCGAGATACCGGCCCAAACACTGGCGGTATGGGGGCCTACGCATCTGCGCCGCTGGTCGATGCGCCTCTCCTTGAGCGGATAGAGGACGAGATAATCCAGCCAGTTCTCGCAGGACTCCAGATGGAGGGCATCGGCTACCGCGGGGTTCTCTACATGGGACTGATGGTGACTCAAGAAGGTCCAAAGGTGCTCGAGTTCAACTGCCGGTTCGGCGATCCGGAGAACCAGCCGTTGATGATGCTCATAGATGAAGATCTGCTCCAGCTACTCGTGGATACTGCAAGGGGTAGGCTTACGACCCGCAGGGTAAAGACTCGTCCGGGAAGTGCTTTATGCGTTGTGGCGGCCTCAGGCGGCTATCCAGGGGTGTACGAAAAAGGGAAACAGATAAGGTTGAATGTAGAGGAGAACTCTGATCTTGTCTGCTTCCATTCCGGGACCAAGGAACAGGAAGGAAAGCTTTTGACCTCGGGCGGCCGGGTGCTTGGTGTCACCGCGTTCGCATCCGATCTTAGAGAAGCCAAGGAGCGTGCCTACGCACCGCTTGAGGAGAAGCGTATCTACTTCGACGGCATCTACTTCCGCCGGGACATAGGCGATAAAGGTATAAGGAGGCTGGCAAATGAGCTTTAAGGTAGCGGTCGTTGCGGGCTCGAAGAACGATGCGGATTGCGTGAAGCTTACAGAGGAGGAGCTTCGAGCTGCGGGCATCGAATACGAGACCCACTACATCTCAGCCCACAGACAACCGGAAGAAGTAGCTGAGTTTGCAAAGACTGCGGCATCGAACGGATTTTCGGTAATCATCGCCCTTGCTGGCTACGCGGCGGCCCTGCCAGGAGTAATCGCGGCCTACACCTTGCTTCCGGTGATCGGGGTACCACTTGACACCTCGCCCCTTTCCGGGTGGGACTCGCTTCTTTCGATCGTGCAGATGCCCAATGGCGTTCCTGTCGCCACCATGAGCGTGGGACGCGCCGGTGCGCGAAACGCCGCGCGGTTCTGCCAGAGGCTGAAGGAAATCTGCAAGAAGGGCTGACTGCGGCTTATATGAGCGCCAAGAGGGTTCGAGCGGTGCTGATCACAAGCACCGTCGCTAACGTGCTGCTTATGGGAATGAAGCTCGGAATCGGCTTCCTTACGCTTTCGCGGGCGCTCATCGCCGACGGCGTGAACTCCACCCTTGATATATTCTTCTCGGTGATGATCCTTGTTTCCTTTCGCATGGCAGCAAGGCCTGCAGACAAGGATCATCCCTACGGACACGGCAACATCGAGGTTCTCGTTGCCTTCATCGCCGCTCTCATAATCATCGCCACGGGTGGCTTTATAGTCTATGATGGTATAAAAAACATCCTTTCCCCCATGCAAGAGCTTCCCTCGTTATATTGGCTGGCGTTAGCCGCATCGGCGGTTACCATCGCAGCCAAGCTCTCCCTCTACTTCTACGCCCGATCGGCGGTCAAACGTTACCGTTCACCTGCGGTCGAGGTGCAAGCTGCAGACCACCGCGCCGACATCCTAGCCACCTCGGCGGCGCTTCTTGGCATCCTCTTTACCTTCCTTGGAGTAAGATTCCTCGACTCGGTGGCCGCCGTGATCGTAGCCGGTTTTATCATCTGGACCGGAATAAAGCTCGTCAAGGATAACCTGAAGGTACTCTTAGACGCTCAACCCTCCGATGAATTCTTTACCCCTTTAAAGAACCGACTGGCTGAATTCAAAGATATCCACAAGCTCCGCCACATGCGAGCCCACCCCGTAGGGACCTACTACTTCCTTGAGATCACCATAACCGTAGACAGGAAACTGTCGGTTAAAGATGGACACGATATTGCCGACAGAATACGAAGGGAGCTCTTAAGATGCGAAAAGCGTTTGAAGGATGTGATCGTTCATGTTGAGCCGGCAAGCGATTGAACGCGCCGCAGCGGTGCTCAAGCGAGGCGAGCTGGTTATTCTGCCCACCGATACCGTACCCGGCCTCTTTGTAAAGGATACCCCTGAGGGCGAAGAGAGATTGCTGAGACTGAAGGGCCGGGGCAGTAAGAAACCCTTTGCCCGGATGTTCGGCTCACGCAAGCAGCTTGCCGAAAGGGTAAGGGTGAGAACCAAGATGCAGAGACTGGCGCTGAAACGTCTGCTGCCTGGACGGGTAACCCTGGTTCTTCCTTCCGCAAACAAAGAGGAAGGGACTCTGGGTGCGAGGCTCCCCATGGATGCTTCTCTGCGGGCGCTCGTTCGCCGCACAGGCCCGTTGATCGCCACCTCGTCCAACCTGTCGGGCAAGGAGCTGCGAGATCCAGCCAACCTGCCCCCAAAGCTGCTTAAAGAAGTAGCGCTGGTAGAAGAGGACGCCTCTGGGAATCGCCTCGATCCAAAACCCATCGCCTCCAGTGTTATCGATCTTACCCACAAAAGGCCGGCCATCCTTCGCAAAGGTGCGGTCTCGATCTGGACCGTTAAGAGACGGCTAGGCAAAACCCCCTACCTTACGCCCCCCCAGGAACTCAACGTGCTTTTCGTCTGCGGCGGCAACACCTGTCGCTCGCCTATGGCTGCGACTTTCCTTAGAACACGTTGCTCCTCGCCCCGCGTGAATATTCGGAGTGCGGGCTTGTCCGCGGCCCGAGGTTCTGAGGCCGCTCAATTCGCCGAGAAGGCGATGCAAGAACTTGGTCTTACACTTAAGGATCACCGCTCCAGAGCAATAACTGATGAGCTTGCCGCCTGGGCCGATCTCATATTTGCCATGACCCGCAGTCATCTTTTACGCATCCGCCGCCTGTATGCGCGATTTGCTGACCGGGCGTTCCTTCTAAGCGGATTCCCCGAACCCTGGCCCCATGGACGGAATATAGACGACCCTATAGGAGGTTCTATAGAAATCTACAAACATACTTCCCAGCAAATTCAACTATATATTCACTCTATCTACCCTAAGATAGAGAAAGTGTTGACTCAAGCGAATTAGCACGAGAGACCTTGACAAAAGCCCCGTCTTTACTATAATCTTAGCAACCTTTGATCAAGGAGGCGCATAAATGACAAAGGCAGAACTGATTGAAAAGATCGCAAAAAACGCGAGCGTCACTAAGAAAGCGGCCGGGGTAGCCGTAAATACAATGATCGATGAGGTCACGAAGGCTCTTAAGAGAGGCCAGCGTGTACCGCTCGTCGGCTTCGGCACCTTCATGGTGCGCCGCACCAAGGCACGTAAGGGCCGCAATCCGCGCACGGGCGAAGAGATCAGGATCAAAGCCCGTAAGCGCCCGGTCTTCAAAGCCGGGAAAGCCCTTCGTGAAGCAGTCGCTAAGTAATGTCCCAAACACAAGGGGGGCCGAAGCGCCCCCCTTCTTCTTTCCAGCCTCCTTATCATGCATTAAGGTGGGACTCAAGAAGTTTTGCCGTTCTTGATCAGCGCGAACTACCACTCAAAAAACGCTATCTGAGGCTTGCGGATATAACCTCGGCCTGCCAGGCCATCCGCACGCTGGCCGTCCGCGGCGCGCCGCTGATCGGGGTAACGGCCGCCCTGGCCGTAGCCCACGCCGCACGTAAGGGCGCTACTCAGCAAGAGCTGGTTAGAGGGATCAAGAAACTTGCCGCGACACGGCCAACCGCTGTCAATCTCTTTGTCGCTCTGGACAGGATGAAGGCTGTTGTTGAGAACAGAGATTCCAGGGATGAGATTGTTGCGGAGGCATTGAATATATGGAAGGAAGAAAAGGATTACTCCTTAGCGATAGCCAAGCACGGTCAGAAACTTATACGTAAGGGTATGAGAGTAGGCACTTACTGCAACACAGGCGCACTGGCCGCACCAGGTATTGGCACGGCACTCGGTGTAATTATCAAGGCTCATCTTGCAGGTAAAGGGATCCATGTTATTGTATCTGAAACGCGCCCGCTTCTGCAGGGCTCACGCTTAACCGCGTGGGAGCTTTCGCAGTGGAAGATTCCATATACCCTGGTAACGGAATCCGCGCTTGCAAGCGTTGTGGGAGAACTTGACGCGATCTTCGTTGGGGCCGACCGCATAGCCGCAAACGGCGAGGTGGCGAACAAGGTAGGGACCTACGGCTTAGCCATAATGGCCAGGCATTTCAAGGTGCCATTCTACGTTGTGGCGCCGTCATCCAGTGTGGATTTAAGCCTGAAGGATGGAGCAGAGATTCCTATAGAGAGGCGCTCTGCGGATGAGGTGCGCACGTTCGGCTCCTGCCGTACAGCGCCTAGAGACGCTTCTGTAGCAAACCCCGCCTTTGACGTAACCCCTGCAAGACTAATCTCAGGGATTATCACTGAGAAAGGCGTTCTTTCTGCTCCCTACGCAAAGAGCCTGCGGCGATGAGTTGTCTTATTGCCCTGCTCCTGATCAACCAACCCATCATACCTCAACTCCCACCTCCTCCTGAGCTTGAGCCCCCACTCGAACGACCGGTGGTTATTCCTCTCGAACATGACACCCTGGGTGTAAGTATGGCATTGGGCGCTCCTTTCGGGTTTGAGCTATTGGCCCGCCAGGACGGCCCCATCCTCTCCGGCCGCACCGCTCTCTCGATTCACGAGAGAGCAGACCACTTCCACGGACTCCAGCAACTGGGAAAGACCCAGCTTGTAGCCAACATCAAATCGCTGCAGATTGCTTCGGGAATACAGGGTCTGCGCTACGCAAATACCGATCTCACGGAGGAGTTCGGGCATCCTGAGGCCGCAAACGACCCCGAGCCTCGCTCATATGCAGATGCCTGGCTTCGAGGCCTTTGGCATCACTGGAACCTGCTCGCCGGCGTCGAGGCGCAAGCCTACACATCCACGATGAGCGGGAACCACCGCAGCGGAGGCCAGGCTACGGCACGGGTTTTTGTAGACAGGCCGTGGGCCAGGTTGCTTTCAAGAAATCAGGCTAGGATAAACCCGGAAGGGATGGAATTCTTAACCGATGCTGTTTTCCAATATCAGGCGAGCTTCATGCTTATCACCCCTGCTCTGCAGGGACGCCTATCCCCCACGCAGGATAATCCGGCAGGAGCAGGGGCCAGCCTGAACCTAGTTGCCGTGCTTGGCAATCTATCGCTTGAATTCGAGGGCTCCTACCGCCGCAAAATCCCTATACTGCTCGACTCCATGCTGCTTGCTCCTGTCCAGGCAACCCTCGCACCAGAGGTGCAGCCACACATACTTACCGATCACCTTCGCGTGGGAGCAGGGTATGAAGGCGTAGAGGTATCAATCTTCACCGAACAGGGGGAGGGCCTTTTTTGGCAAGCAGGACCCCAAGGGTATCCCCAGGTTGGATTGTTTGATTTCTCTCAAACAGGAGGCCGGGTGGCAGCAAAACTGGAACGAGACAAGCTCTCCCTTGTTGGAAAGCTCCTCTTCCTCTTTTCAGAACCCCAGACCCCATGGACGCCGCTCTGGGAGTTCACTGACTCGATGTCTGTGAAGCTTGCCCGGTGGGAAGCGTTTGTGTTGATAGGGGCGAGTGGTGAACGCCGAAGTGGAGAGGTTTATGAATCCTCTTATGCGCTGCTGGGGTGCGGGGTTTTCTATGAACGCGAGCCTTTTCGCTTGCTCCTGCGTGCCGATGATCTGCTTGACCGCAGGCCCCAGTGCTGGCCTGGCCTGCCCGATGCAGGACGTCGAGTAACCCTCTCAGTTGCTTTATTCTCAACCGAGTGGTGAGAACGCCTCACCGCCCGGCGCAGGGCGGCTACCTCATCTGAGGTCAGTTCGCGGGCCTTGCCCGGGGGCAGATCACCCAGCTCGATAGGTCCGAATCCCACCCTGACCAGTCGAACGACGCGATGTCCGAAGCGCTCGAAGATCCTGCGGATCTCACGTTTTCGCCCCTCACGCATGGAAAGCTCCAGGCAGCGTGAGGAGATAACCTTGACCTTCGCAGGTAGTGTGGGACCCTCATCCAACATAACCCCGCCATTCTCGATGGCGGCAATCGTTTCTTCTGAAACAGGCCAATCAAGTGTCACCTGGTAGCGCTTGATGACCCCGAAACGAGGATGGGTAAGCCGATGACAGAGATCCCCGTCCGAGGTCAAAAGGATTAATCCCTCGCTTTCCTTGTCCAGGCGCCCGACAGGGAATACCCTTGTTGATGACGGGACAAGGTGTGTAACCATGTTCTTGTGGTGGGGATCTCGTGTGGAGGCGAGTACACCTCGTGGCTTATTGACCGCCCAGTACTCGAAGCCGCGCTTGAGCCATCTAGAAGAGCGTTCATCGTAGACCCCTCTCAAGGTGGCACGGTAAAGGACGGTTCTATCGACGTCAAGGACAATGATCTCATCTTCCCCCCGCAGGGTATCCCCGAGCTTGGCCGGTTTTTTGTTGATGAGCACCCGTCCCTCGCGAATCCAGCCTTCTATCATTCGCCTTGAGGCCAATCCCCAGCCGGCGAGGAATTTTTGTATACGCGGAGAGGTGTTGTTACTCAAGGGCCTGCAGCCTTCGGGTTATCTCGATGCGCTGACGATCTATCTGGACCTCAAGCGCCGCCTGCTCAAGCAACCCTCTTGCCTCGCCCGTGCGCCCGAGCAATCGAGCGGCCTCAGCAGCACCGATCAAAGCGTCTATGCGGGATTCCGAACGCTGAGGGTAAAGGGAAGCCGCTTTGCGATAGCCAGAAAGCGCGTCTTGAATCCGGCCGGATGCCAGGTCAATTAAGGCACGGTGGGAAAGATAATCCGCGGTCTCGCCGAATCTGTTCCGGTAACGCTTGGCGTAGGAGCCGGCAGTGGTGATCTCGCCCCGTGCAAGCTCCACGTCTATCCCTAAGAGAAAAGCCCTCTTCAGGACCGAAGCGCTGGAGCTTTCGTTAATCACGGTCCGGATAAGATCTACGGCGGTTTGATAGTTGCCCTGGGAGTAGTAAATCTCGGCCATGGCTAAGGTGAAGGTTGCTCTATCTGCGGCACTGCGGCTGGTTGTTGAAAGCTCGCGGTAAACGGCAAGGGCTTCGGCGTCGCGCCCAAGGGAGAGCAGAAGCTGGGCCAGCTCCACCTGGGAGCGCAGGAGCACGGCGGATGATGGAGCAAGCTTAGGAATCTCGCGATATGTAGCGATGGCTTCATCTATCTTACCCAGACGGCGCTGGCAGCGTGCCTTATACTCAAGTGCTTCCGGAGCGGCCTGTGAGTTGGGGTAGCGAGCAAGCAGCTTGTTGATCTCATGCAGGGCGGCGATGCAGTTGCCCTCCTCAACGTGCTCAAGTGCAACCTGCAGCTGAAGCTCGGGGTTGTGCGCCGCATCAGGGTAGCGTTCAATTAAGCTCTTAAGCATAGTGATTCTGTCAGGATAGACTCCCAGTGCCAACCGACTCTCCTCTATGGCAAGCAAGATGCCTTCTCGTTCATCCCTGGAGGTTGTCACACCAAGTGCTGCCCGGAAAGCCTCTACGGCCTGGGTGTGTTCTCCGCTTTTGGCAAGCATCTCTCCTTTTCTTCTCAGGGCGCGCGCATAGAGGGATCCTTGCTTTACGCTGGCAAACTCCTCTGCGGCCGCAAGATAATCCCCTCTGCGTGCGGCAACCTCGCCCAGATAGTAGTGAGTCTCGTTAGCTATCACCTCATCGCGGGTCACGTCAAGCAGTGCTCTCAGGCTGGCCTCTGCCGAGTCGGTCTCCCCGAGATAGAACAGGCTGCGTGCGGCAAGCAGTCTGGCGGTTTCGTCGCCAAGATGCTCTGGATAGGAGGTGAACAGTTCCGAGAAAGCCTTGAGCGCATCCCGGTATCTTTTGCGGGCAAACTGGGTTTCGGCAAGTGCTCGCAGCAGGGCCGGCCGGTAGTCGTAATCCAACTCAAGCCCGCGCTCAATCAAGCTTACCGCCTGGCGAAACAACACGCGGTCGCGCTCGATCGTCCCGAGCAGCAGATATGTCTGAGCTGCAAAAGCACCCTGGGGGTTTCCTTCCAGGTAATCTTTCCCCAGGCCCTTTGCAGCACTTAACCTACCGGCCAGATAAAGGGAAACCGCCTGTCCATACCTTGCGGCTTCACTGTCCAGCCGGGAATAGAGGGAAGTGGCCTCCTCAAAATGCCCATCCGCCAACTCAAGGCACGCCAGGCTGTAGATGCGCCGCGTGCTGTCCTCGAGATCGGAGAAGAAACGCCTGGCCTGATTTATGCTATCGATACGAAACGCCGAGTAGCCCGCAAGATAAAGGGCCTCCTCACGGTACCATGTGCCTTTGGGGTAGATTGCCGCATCACGCAGACGCGTTTTTGCCACCTCCAAGCTGGCGGTGTTGAAGTCCGTTGCGGCAAGAAGGGTGTTGAGCTCTTCTGAAGAGAACTGCCCCTGGTTAAGGTCCGCTAGATTGAGAAACACATTCCGCGACGCATCGTAGTTGCCTCGTTTGTAGAGTGACCAGCCTAGATAGTAGAGCAGCTCAAGTGGAGGATCGGGATGATAAAGAAGTGCTTTGGAGAAGAAGGACTGAGCCGAGGCATACTCGCCTACGAAGAACGCGTTCAGCCCCAGAAGGAAGCTTGTCCGTCCGATCTCACTGCCGGATACCGCCAGGTTCTGGGCTCGCAGCAGTATGGCCTGGGCCAACTCTTCATCCCCCAGCTCTCGACCTACACGGCTCTTGCGTAAGAGAAAGTCCATCCGCAGCGAAAGCCTGGGGTCCTCAAGCATCGCAACGTTGTAACAGGCGTTTGCCCCGGCCGCACGAGCTGAAAGCGCGTAGGCATCCCCTGCCCTTATAAAGTCGCTGCCCCAGACAAAAGAGGCAAGCAGAAACAGGCTACACTCGAACAGGCTTCTTGGCAAACAGATACCGCTTGACCTTTCTCGTGGTTGTCTTTGGCAGCTCCTCCTCTCGCAGCTCAAAGTGCTTTATGCGTTTGTAGTCGGCGAGCTTCGCGCACTCCTTCTTGACCTGCTCCCGCATGCAATCCTCGATCTCCCTCTCGCTGATCTCTGGCTTCTCGGCATCGATGAGCTCGTAGTTGGGAACGATGATAGCGTGAACCTCTTCGCGCCCGGTGGCCTCGTTGAGCTGGCCCACCACCAGGATCTCTTGGATGTAGGGGTTCTGTCCAACCACCGCCTCTACCTCCTCCGGGTATACGTTCTTGCCGGCGGCCGTCACGATCAGGTTCTTTGCTCGGCCGGTGATGTGAAGCATACCCCGCTCGTCGAGGCGGCCCAAGTCACCGGTTCGCAGCCAGCCGTCGGAGGAGAGCACATCGCTGGTGACCTTAGGGTTCTTGTAGTAGCCCTGCATCACAGAGGGGCCGCGCACCACTATCTCGCCGTTGCCGTTTTCATCAGGGTTGTCTATCTTAACATCAAAGCTGGGAACAGGAGGACCGACCGATACGTTATCCGGATTTGCCAAGCGGTTTACGGAGACGATCGGTGAGGTTTCGGTAAGCCCGTAACCCTGCAGCACGGGAAGCCCAAGGCGTTCCATGAAGCTTGACGCCCAAGGTGCAAGGGCTGCTGCGCCTGAGACGAGGTAGCGGACCTTGTCCATGCCCATCGCCTTGCGAACGCTTTTAAACATCGCCTTGGATATGCCCTTGGCTATCTTGCCGATGTTCATCCCGGCGTGGAAGATAAACCTCTTGAAGGCCGAGGCATCACGCACATTGCGCTGCACGCCCTCAACTATCTTCTCGTAAAGAAGCGGAACCCCGAGCATCAGGGTAACGCTGTGGTTGGCCATCGTCTCGAGTATCTCCTTTGACTTGAGGCTGGGCGAGAAGACGATCTTGCAGCCGCAGCATAGCGGGGTCAGGAAGCCGCATGTCGCCTCGAAGCTGTGATGAAGGGGGAGGATGGAGATGAAGGTGTCTTCTTCGCCAAAGTCAAGTACCTGGTAGGCGGCACAGACGTTGGAGGCGATGTTCGCGTGGGTAAGCATCACGCCCTTTGCCTGACCGGTGGTGCCGGAGGTGTAGAGGATAGCGGCGAGCTTTTCTATCTCTTCTGGTGGTTCGATCGGTTCCAGTTCTGAGCCCTCGGTAATCAACGACTCGAAGGAGAGCCAGCCTTTCGGTGTGTGCCCTATGGCTACCCGCTTGAACTTGCGGTCTATCTCTGAAAGGGCTTCCTCCACCGTATCCGTGTAGTCGGCGGTGGCGATAACTCCTATGGAGTCGGAGTTACGCAGGATATGACGAACCTCGGGCACCTTAAGCATCCTGTCCAGGGGCACGACGATACATCCTGCCCACTGGATCCCAAGGTAAGCAGCCTCCCAGTCCGGGCAGTTCTCCCCGATGAGGCCGATCTTATCACCGGCTCTGTAGCCCATTTTGCGAAGCGAGCGTGCCAGACTCTCTACGCGTTCCTTGAGCTCCCTATACGTGAACTCCTGTCTTGTCCCTTCCCTTTCCATCAGTAGAGCAACCTTGTCTGGATGGGCCTGGGCCGAGCGGGCAAACATCCTCGGCAAGGTCTTTACCTCAAGCGGGCCACGAACAGTGGGTACTTCCATTACTCTTCCTCCTGGGTATCAACGGTTTATACACAGAATTGTTCCATGCCATGCCGGCCAGCCTCAAGGGTTTTGGCAATCAACTCCTCACCCCCAAGCCGCGCGCGATAGTTTAAGTAGGTCACGAGCATCGGCAGGCTTACACCTGCAATAAAAACCCACTCCGGGTGCTCGAGCATCAAAGCGCGACAGGCCGTAAAACAGCTGCCGCCTACAAGATCAACGAAAATATACAGGTTTTCATCCGCTAAGTCAAGCTCCTTCTCCAAACGGCGAATAAGATCCTCCACTCCCAGGTTGTCGTTGGAGATGGGAACCACGTCCTCCTTCTTGCCTACAATTTGCTCAGCCGCGGAGATAAGCCCCTGCGGAAAGGTCCAATGTCCCACGATCGCGGTGTGAATCCGACTACTCAACGTCCTCCTCTATCTCCTTTGCTACCTTTGCCTTCTGCAAAAGAAGCTTCTTGAGCTCGCGGTCGAAGAGCTGCACAGGATGATACCCCCTGAGCACCACAAGGTGGTTCATGGCTATCACCTCGCAGATCATCGCCAGGTTTCGGCCCGGGAGCACAGGGATCGTGATGAGCGGTATGTTTACACCCAGAATCCTGCGGGCCTTGCGTTCGAGTCCCAACCGGTCTACGACCATCCCCTTCTCCCAGCGCTTGAGCTCGACGACGACCTCGATTCGTTTCTGCAGGCGGATTGAGCGAATCCCGAAGATGGAGTAGAGGTTGATGATCCCCAGCCCGCGTATCTCAACATGGTGCTGGAAAGCGGGACGCTGCTCCGCGCCCTCACCCAGAAGAATAGTCCGTTGCCTGCGTATGCGAATAAGATCGTCGGCCACAAGCCGGTGTCCTCGTTCTACAAGATCAAGCGCTGTCTCGCTCTTGCCGATCCCTGAAGCCCCTACCAGAAGAAGCCCTATCCCGTAGACATCAACCAGGGTTCCGTGCATGTGGGTCTCCGGGGCAAGACGGAGTTCAAGATAGTCGGAGACGAGGTGAATAAAGCCGGCACCGGGCAAACGTGAGACAAGCAGGGGAATGGCTGCTTCATCCAGTTCTTCCACCAGCTCCGCTGGTGCATCGGTATCGTTGGTTATGACAAAGCAGGGCGGAGCAAGCTCCACCACCCGTTTAATGGCCAACCTTCTGGCCTCATGATCGAAGGTCTCAAGGAATGCCATCTCGGTCCCGCCAAGGACCTGCAATCGGTCGGCCGGGAACTCGCTTAGAAAACCTGCCAGTGCAAGACCAGGGCGGTGAATGTCAATGGAAGAGATGAAGCTTTTTTCCATCCCCTGCTTGCCTGCAATCACCCCAAGCTTGAGCTCCTCCCGTCTATCCTCGAACAGCTCAGCTACAGAAAGGCGCTTGGGTTTTTTCATACAACGGTCTCTTCACGGCCTGGGCCGGGTGTTCGGCGCGACTTG
The DNA here is from genome assembly GCA_005223075.1 of candidate division TA06 bacterium B3_TA06. NCBI lineage: Bacteria > candidate division TA06 bacterium B3_TA06. Next base: position 29,492 of record NJBO01000007.1, read on the forward strand.
ATCTTAGAGCGATGCCTTCCCTCGAAGCGCTCCATCTGCCTCACAAGCTTATCTGTCAGGTCATGCACAGCTTTTCTCAAGCTCTCAGCCTTAACCCGGGTTGTTATCTTGTCGTTCTTAAGGTGAAGGATCCCCTCGGCCCAGGCAAAGTGGTTCTCATAGTAAAGGATTAGCTCCGAATCAACGATGTGCACCGAGTAGCGGTCAAGCTTCGCCATCTTGCGGTCTATATAATCTTTGAGTTGGGGGGAAATCTCGATGCGGCGTCCTGTGAGCCTCATGCTCATGGTGGACCTCCTTCGTGTCTTAGCATCTAAGATTAGTGAAGAGATGGCCGATGTCAAGGTACATAATCCTCCTTTTCGCTGGGTCGCTTACGCGCTAGCGAAAAGATCGGAGAAAAGGAAAGGATGTGTTAGCTCACGGACTGCACTCTTCTATTGCGATCTTTTTGCCGCAGGCAAAAAGGAGCATGTTTTCGGGGTCCCCACACGGACACAAAAGCGTCCGTGTGGGGTGGCAGGGGCTTGACAAGCTGAAATCTTGGATACAATCTAAGAGTTAGCCTTAAAAACCGGAGGTTAGATGTGGCTAAAAAAATCCTGGTCCTTTTGTTGGGTGTCTTCGCCTTAATGATCGCGGCGGAGCGAATGGTGTTGGCAGAGCTGTTTACAAGCACAACCTGCCCTTACTGTGTTGGCGGCAACGCAACACTCACCTCACTCTTGAAGACGAGGGAAGATTACCTGGCTGTAGTTCGTTTCCACATGAACTGGCCAAGCCCGGGCAACGATCCATTCTACCACTACAATTCGGGAATGAACAACAACCGACGGTCCTTCTACGGCATCAACGCCATTCCCTATCTGGTGGTAGACGGCACCGTGGTAGGCTCCTCGCAGGGCAGTTGGGGATCAACCATAGACACCAGGTCTAATAAAGAGTCCCCGTTTGACCTGAACCTCTACCGCGATTTCACCCCATTCGAGTTCCACCAGGTACAGGGAGAAGGCTCTCTGTTGATAGAGATTACCAACGAAACAGATAATAAGCGTACCTTCATCCTGTTCGGGGCCCTGACCGAAAGCAACGTCCACTATACCGGCACCAACGGCGACCCGGTCCATCACCAGGTGGTGATCGGTATGCTGCCCGACCACCTCGGCACCGAGATAACCATCGAGGCCAACGAAACCCTGCTTCTAGAGAGGGAGTTCGACGTTAATGATACCATCCCCCTTACCGATGGCACCGATCACATCCCAGATGCCGATAGCTGCGAGCTGGTGTTCTGGTGTCAGAACGTGGGCGCGATGCCCAAGGAGATTTTGCAGGCTGCCAAGGTTAAGGTCACCGGTCAGAGGGAGCTGCTTCTTTCGGACATAAGGGTGTTTGACGCCTCGGGCGACGGGGTATTGAGCCCCGGAGAACAGGCCGATGTTCACGTTACCGTCACCAACGGTTCCGACGAGAAGATGGGAAATATACACGTTTTCCTCGAGGTAGATAACGAAGAGATCACCGTGGTTGACGGGAGAGCCGTAGTAGAGGAGATCGCGGCCGGAGGAAGCTACACCGTCGAAGGCAACGATCTAGTGATAGAGGCGAGCCCGGACTACGACGGCTCCATCTTCAATTTCATCTGCCGTGCCGGGTCAGGTGACGGTTCGATGTGTACCTATACCCAGCCTATAAGCGTTGAGGAAGGTTCCCCCTCCTCAGCACCCTTCTCGCTCCGCCTCCCCACCATTGTTAGGGACAAAGCCCTGGCAGCCCTTTCGGTTCCCGTAGTCTGTGATGTTGAACTCGTTCTCCTGGATGCAAGCGGCCGCCTTGTGAGAACGCTTTATGCGGGCAGTCTCTCAGCCGGCAACCACCTCATCGATATCGAAGTCGAGACCTTACCAGCCGGCGCATATTTCATCAGGGCTACCGCTGGTAGACACAAGCAGGTAAGCAAGCTCGTAATCCTGCATTGAGGATCTAGATGCTGTAATGGACCGGATCTTAGGGTCCTGTCCATCGTTAACTTAGCCGAAAGGCTCTCGGCAAAAAACTCCGTTCCCAAGAACGGAGAAAGGAGATAGTAGCTATGAAGAAAACCTTCTTACTGGTTGCGGCACTCGTCGCCTTACCGCTTACGCTTTTTGCGGCGGACCGCATAGTCGTGCTTGAGATATTCACCGGGACCTGGTGCGGGTATTGCCCTGGTGCTGCAATGGGTGCAGAAGACTTAGTGAATGCCCATCCAGGCCAGGTTCTTGTCGTTGAGTATCACTGCGGTAATGATGTGTTCGAAAACACAAATAGCACAATACGTAAAGACTTCTATGGCAGTGGTTCGGGCCACGTGATCCGTGGCTACCCCACAGCTATCTTCGACGGAATCGACACCATTATTGGTGGTTTTACAGATCAGTCGATGTTTCCATACTACAATCCCGCGTTCAACACTCGTCGCGGCGTCGAGCCGCCGCTTGAGATCGCCCTGGAGAAGACCGGCGACTCCGAGGGAACGCTCACCGCAACCATCAAGAACACCAGCGAGGATGAGGTTACAGGATATCTTCACTTCACCATAACCGAGTCCAACATCCACTATCCATGGAAGAACCAGACCTTCGTTCACTTCGCCGAACGCGACATGCTCCCCGATGCCAATGGGGCGGAAATTACTCTTGCAGCAGGCGCTGATACCACTATTACCCGCGACTACGAGATTGATCCCACCTGGGTAAACTACACAGACGATTTAGGGAATATAGAGTTCGGCTGCTTTGTTCAAGATTCTACATCCTTAGGGCAGCTCAGGGAGATCCTGCAGGCCGCGATAATCCCTCTGGAGAACCCGCTGGGCACCGGAGTCGAGGAGGAAGAGGTCTCATCCGTTCCCTTCTCGTTAAACGCTCCGACCCTGCTGAAGGGACACGGCTCTGTGGAGCTTGCGCTTGATGCCGCTTGCGAGGTTGAACTCACCATGTACGATGCAACCGGTCGTTTGGTGAAAACGCTTTATGCGGGCAGTCTCTCAGCCGGCACCCACCTCATCGATATCGAAGTCGAGACCTTACCAGCCGGCGCGTATTTCATCAGGGCCACCGCTGGTAGACACAAGCAGGTAAGCAAGCTCGTAATCCTGCATTGAGGATCTAGATACTGTAATGGACCGGATCCTAGGGTCCCGTCCTTCGTTAACTTAGCCGAAAGGCTCTCGGCAAAAACTACGTTCCCAAGAACGGGGAGAGGAGATAATTAGCTATGAAGAAAACCCTTATCGTGGTTGCAGCCCTCATTGTCTTACCGTTCGCACTTTTTGCAGCAGAGCGCATTGTGGTGCTTGAGTTACTGTGCCGCACCGCATGCGTACACTGTCCAGGCGCTGCGATTGGTGCCGATGCAGTAGCAGAGAACCATCCCGGAGAGGTGCTGCTCGTTGAATACCACCTTTCCGATCCCTTCCAGAACAACGAATCTGTGACCCGTGCAGTGTTTTATTCCGGCGATACCGTCTATATCCCTGCCGCTTTCTTCGACGGCGTAGTCAAATACATAGGACCCGACGCTGCTTCTAACTACGAATCTGCGTTCCAGGCTCGAGCCGACAGCCTATCCCTACTTGAGATCACCCTGGAGAAGACCGAGGACGCCTATATGAGCGGGGGAACACTCACCGCCACCATCAAAAACACGAGCGAGCATGAGATTACGGGCAGGGTGCACTTCACCATAACCGAGTCCAACATCCGCTATTCATGGGTAAAAGACAAGAAATGGGTAAACTTTGCCTTACGCGACATGCTGCCCGACGCCTACGGAGCCGAGATAACCCTTGCAGCGGGAGCTGATACCACCATCACTCGCGACTACGAGATTAACCCCGCATGGCCATACCACACAGATGACCTGGACAATATCGAGTTCGGCTGCTTTGTTCAAGACACCACTGTATATCAAGGAAGGCTAAGGGAGATCCTGCAGGCTGCGGTAATACCTCTCGCGAATCCGCTCCTTGAAGGTATAGAGGAGAAGCCACTCCCGATCTCATTCTCCCTCAAGGTACCGACACTTGTGCACGCACATGGCTATATCGAGCTTTCACTTGACGCGACCTACCAGGTCAATCTCACACTTTATGATGCAATCGGCCGTTTGGTGAAAACGCTTCATGCGGGCGCTCTCTCAGCTGGCAGCCACCTCATCGCTATCGAAGTCGAGACCTTACCAGCCGGCGCATATTTTATCAGGGCCAGTGCTGGTAGACACAAGCAGGTAAGCAAACTGATCATCCTTGAGTAATTAATGTGCTCCTTTCCCCCTTTGGGGGAAAGATCGCAGAGCAAATTTGTAAGGCCAACCAGAAGGTTGGCCTTTGTTTTGAAAGCGGTACAAATGAGGCTCCTTCTTTCTTCATCTAGAACTTACCCGGATTCCTGCCCAGTTAAGTCTCCGTCGAGGACTTAATAGGGCAATACCTTTACATACCCTACTTTGTGACTATAATAAAGACAGGTAAACTGGAGAGGAGAGATGATGAAGAAAGCACTACCTATCCTTCTCGCGGCGGCTCTTATCGCTGTGGCTATAACGGTTCCAGACTTCTCTGCCAAGGACCTTGATGGGAAGACCTGGAGCCTTGATTCGCTTTTAGGATCAAAGCTTACCATCATATCCTTCTGGAGCACATCCTGCGCGCCCTGTAAGGAAGAACTCAAACTCCTCGACAGCCTCTACGGGGTGTATGGGGATTCGGGTATCTCGGTGGTTGGGGTAAACATCGACAGCCGCCGCACTCTTTCAAGGGTCAAACCGATGGTTAAAAGTCAGGGGTGGGATTTCACGGTGCTGCTCGACCCAAACGGAGACCTCCTGCGCCTCTTCAAGGTCAGCCCTATCCCTCACTCCTTCTACATAAAGCCTGACAAGGAGCTTTTGAAGTCTGTGATCGGCTACACCAAGAAGGACGCGGCAACCATCATAAAGACAACCCGTAACGCAGTTCACGGGAACTATTCCTCTTAAGATGGTGGTCGGTGGACGTCGTGTAGGGGAGACGAAACTCAATAGGGTCTTACAGGGAGCGATCCTTCTTGCAGTTACAGCAGCGATCTTAAGCTGCGGAGAACGCTTCCCCGATCCTTCCCAGGAAGGGGAATTCGACAGGTTAGTTCTACTTGAGGAAGGAACCGGTACCTGGTGCACCTACTGTCCTGAGGCCGCAGAAAACATCGAAGAGCTACTCGAATCTCATTCCGGCGAGTTCATCGTTCTTGCTCTGCACTCCGCTTCAGGTGGGCCGGATGCATACGCCAACCAAGAAACCGAAGCGCGAATAGCGCGGTACGGTATCAAAACTTTCCCTACCATAATCTTCGACGGGGTTGAGGCTTACGAGGGGGCGCGGCCTGTCGAGGAGATGGAGCAGGTGCTTGTCGACAGGCGCAAGCTCGGCTCGCCCTTAAAGCTTGAGCTTTCAGCAGCCCTGACCGCAGACAGCGTTTTATATGAGATTACCGTAATCACATCGGCTCTGAGTGATAAAACAATCGAGGGAACCCTGCGCATAGCCCTGGTTGAGGATACCCTCACGGACGCCTCAGTGGGGCTGCTTCACCACATCGTGAGGCGCTTGCCCGAGGCCGCGGGCGAGGACGCTTTAACGCTTGAGGCGGGCGACACCGTGAACCTGGATCGCGCCCTGCCGCTCGATGGCTCCTGGGGCAGACCGCTTGAGGCCGTTGTCTGGATAGAGGCCTCAGACCTAAAGGTCTATCAGGCCGCTTCATACGAGCTCGGTGGGGGCAGCCCTGATGAGGGCGACTTCAGTATAGAGCTCGAATCGGACACCATCCAGACAAAACCTAACCCTGGGGATACCGCTTTCTATTACTTCACCCTGAAGAACCACACGGGCAACGAGTTGGCTTTGCATGTTGAGACCCCCGGCTCCTTGAAGGAGCTGCCTGAGGGGTGGTCTTCGCTGATCTGTGACGACGAGGTGTGCTATGGCGACTCTCTGAACTTAACGCTGCCTGCAAACGAATCATCGCAAAGGTTTCATGTCCAACTTACAAGCTCAACATCGGGCTCCGAGGGCAAGATCGTTCTGGAAGTAACGGGCGGGGAAGAGGTGGACTCACAAACCTTCATCCTGCGGATTGAGGAGTAGAAGGCGGGCGGAGAGACCCGATAATCTAAGGCATTGACAAATCCTTCGTATCTCGGATAATATGGAGATGGTCCTAGTGTTGTTACTTCTCGGGGAGGTCTCGCTCTCTGGCGTCAACACAACCCATCTGTGGCTGGAGACCCCGCACTGGTCATCCCAGTTTTATAACGAAGCCGAGGCCGATCTTTTCGTTGATCGCTTCCGCATCGGCGGTCGGTTCCTTCTGGATGCCGAGAACCTTCGCGACACCCTGGAGAGGATAGGGATAAGCCAGCGCTACCTTGGGTATGAAAAAGACGCTGTGAGTCTGTGGCTTGGCAACTACTACGAGACCCTGGGGCATGGGCTGGTTCTCTCATCGTTTGAGGACAAACCCCTGCGCATAGATCGCAACCTGGATGGGGGGTGGCTGCAATGGGCGAGTCAATATGTGGGAGTTGAAGTCCTTGCGGGTCGGATGCTTACTGAAGACAAGGTAACACGTGATGACTGGCTCTATGCAGTGAACGCAACGATCCTTCCCATCGAGAATCTGGAGCTTGGTGCGATCTACCTGCGGCGCGACGCGACCCAGGATGCGGATACTCTGTTCGGACGCGCGTTCGAGGAGTGGGCCGAAGAGAATCTTACTCTTCGCTTGTGGCGCTTCGATTTAACCGCTGCCGCGGCCCAGCGCTTCACCTGGGGACGCCGCTCCGCAGATGGATGGGTAGGCACCAACAACATCAATGGCCTTGGCCTTACCGCTTCCCTCTCCTACTCCCAGAAGGGCATAGGCATCCTTCTTGAGGCAAAGGACTACCGCGGTCTTGCAGGCGGGATCAACGCCCCACCCCCATGCAACCTTGACCAAGAGTCCATAAACCAGGGTGCGGACGAGCAGGGATACCACCTTGCACTGAACCTGGCTCCATGGGATTGGCTCTGGGTTGACGCCTCATACTCATCAGCCTGGGATTCGACCAGGGAGAGCACACTGGATCGCATAGGGGTTGAGCCCCGTATTGACCTGGCAGGCCACACCTTCATACCCTTCTTTACCTTGATCGAGCGTGAGATACCCGGCGCACTTAACCCTGAGAACGACCGGCTGGAGGCTGGGCTATCCTACGAGACGCTCATCCGTGACTTCTCGCTTCATCTTAAAGGTTCCTATCGCCACGTGAAAGAAGTAACCGAGGCATGGGATGAGCCTCGCGTGCTCGTAGAGCTTGGCTGGCGCTCGTTCGCGGTCTCAGGGGGAGGAGTTGCGGAGATCAAGGGAGAGCCGGAACTCTGGCCCTGGGGCGCTATCCGCTACAACGCCTACCCATTCGATCTTACCCTCTCCTACGGGCGGTTTAAGGGCTCCTATATCTGCAAGCACGGTGTTTGCGCCTACGAGCTGCCTTTTGAGGGTATCAAGGCAGATGTGACACTGTACTTCTAACATTGCTCCTTTTTGCCTGAAGGCAAAAAGATCGCAGTAAGAAATTTGAAAGGTTTGCCAACGGCAGATGATAGACAAGGGGCTTAAGCTCCTTGTCTTATTCCGTTCTTGCGATCTTTTGCGCGAAGCGCAAAAGGAGCACTAAATATTCTCTGAGCAGGCCAGGCCCTCGCGGTCAGGGGCAGAAAGCGCCTCCCAGGCCGATGGGCCAAGGACTATGTTTTTTTCAGCTTTGGCCGCGCGCTGCATGTTCTTTGCGGCCTGGTTGACCGGTTCTCCAATCACGTCGAACCACTGCAGCTCGCCCCTGCCAAAGGTTCCCTGAACGATCTCTCCATGCTCGATCCCCACATGAGCCTCGCGTTTTTTACCCAGATCACGGGCGAAGCTAACCGCGTTATCGGGGCTCTCAAAGAGCAAAAGTCCCGCATCTCCCATGAACTTAACTACTCGACCGCCATGCTTGGCTGCCGCCTCTATGACACCTCCGTAGAAGGAATCAAGATCGGCGGCAATATCGGCTGCATCCCTGCCCTGAACCTGGTTATACCAGCCTTTAAGATCGAAAAACAGCACCGTTGCGTTTGTTTTTGATTTTTTCATATAATAAGACTAGGTCAATTAAGTTGGTTGTCAAGGTTACCTATTGCCTCACGTAAGGATCTACTTGAGATGGGTATTGGTTGCCTCATTTAAATTCTACACCTCCGAAGAGCGACGTCAACACAGCTACTTATCTGGATGTCCAGACTCAGCTCGGCCTCAGGTCTTTGCTTCGTCTTTAGTCGCCACAGTTTATCTTGTAACCGTAGTATCTGTCTTTTAAGGTAGACTGGGCTCAGTTGAGTGTATTGATTTCTAAGTCTCTTCGGCGTTGATGAACTCGCCGCCATTGTCAGAATGGATACCCAGTATAGGGAATGGCAGACGTTCCCGCATATCACTCAACGCTTCAAACACCCACACTTGAGCTTTGTTCCTCACCTGCCTGTATCTTTTGGCCACCTCCTTACTTGCCAAGCTATACCTCCTTTGGAGTAGATTTTTACGTGAGGCAATACGAGAACTTGACACAGGCTCTATTTGGCGTATCCTTGCGGCCAAGGGTTAATGTGAAGTTGCTGGAGTATCAGGCCAAGGGGTTTTTCGATCGGGCCGACATACCCATCCCGCAGGAGAGACTTGTGCTTTCCGGAGCCCAGGCGCGCACTGCCGCCCAGGAGATAGACCTGCCTTGCGTCCTCAAGGCCCAGGTAGGTGTAGGTGGTCGGGGGAAGGCTGGAGGAGTCAAACTCGCCCACACGATGGAGGAGGTCGAATCCAACGCGGATGCGATCCTTGGCATGGAGATCAAGGGAGAACGTGTGGAACGCCTTCTTTGTTGCCACGCCGTGGATATCGAGCAAGAGTTTTACGCAAGCGTCACCACCGACCGTGCGAACCGCACCCTTCTTCTCATGGTCTCACCAGCCGGGGGGGTGGACATCGAAGAGGTCGCTCGCTCCACACCCGAGCGCATACTTAAGATATCCGTAGACCCACTTCTTGGCCTTCAGGCATACCAGACCCGCCGGGCAGCGATGTTCCTCACGCAAGAGAAGGATATCCAAAAACAACTCGCATCTGTTCTCGCTAAACTCTACAAGATGTATGTTGCCAACGATCTTTCGTTGGCTGAGATCAACCCCCTGGTAGTGACTAATGACGGCAAAGTCATAGCACTTGACGCAAAGGTGATAATCGACGACAACGGTCTTTTCAGACATCCTGATTTTGAGGGCTACCGCATCCTTTCTGCAGATGAGAAGCTTGAGCAGGAGGCGAAGGGTAAGGGGCTTTCATACATCAAGCTTTCGGGTAACGTGGGCTGCATCGTGAACGGTGCTGGGCTTGCAATGGCCACCATGGACCTTGTGAAGCGCTACGGAGGTGAGCCTGCAAACTTCCTCGACGTGGGCGGATCATCTTCTCCTGAAAAGATGATTGCGGCGATTGATTTCGTAACGCGTGATAGGGGCGTTCGCTCGATCTTTGTGAACATATTCGGCGGCATCACCCGTTGCGACGATATAGCCAAGGGGTTACTTGAGGCAACGCGTGAGAGGCCTTTAACGGTTCCTGTGGTGGTAAGGCTCACCGGGACGAACGAAGATGCGGCACGCGAGATGCTTGAGGGGACATCGTTTATCCCCGCCGCCGACATGGCCGACGGTGCAAAGAAGGCTATAGAAGTAGCAGAAGGAGACGGCAATGCCTAAAAGAAAAGTTTTTGATGACGAGCAGCTCAAGCGGACTAAAGAGTTGCTTCGGGAAAAGGGGAAGGAGTGTAAAGACTTCCCGGATCGTACCGTAGATTTTCTCCTGCAGGAGTATAAGGTCTGCCATGAAAAGTCAACCCATTATGACCGTCTTTCGTGGGTTGTGGGAGCGTTTCTTATAGGGGCTTCTTCCTTTGTTACCGCTTTGGGCTTACGCTTGAACGGGGAGTTCGGCGTCGAGGTCTTCTTACAACGTGCCCCTCTTGCTATTCTTGCCATAATTCTTATTTGGGCGTGGTGGCTGATCTATGAGCGGAACCGAGGATGGGTAGAGATGTTGAACGAGCGAATCAAGGATATCGAGCGTGCTTTTGGGATATACGGAATTGGAAGTTATTTTTCTGTCGGGTCTTGGCAGATGGGAATACAGCGGGAGAACGTAGAGCGCAGCCAAGTAGCTGAGAATCTTCATCTTACAGGTAAACAAAACAGCAGAGGTAGTCCCTTCCGTATAAGCAGTTGGACCATGCACCTCATATTGAAGTTGATCGTGATCGGGCTTACTGTGGTTATAGTTATCTTATGGTTGGTTCCCCTGATTCAGGGGTTCGTGGCTTCATGAGTATCTTTGTGGATGAAGATACCAGGGTTTTGGTCCAGGGGATCACCGGACGTGACGGATTGTTCCATGCTGGGAAGATGCGCGAATACGGCACTCAGGTAGCAGGCGGTGTGACGCCTGGCAAGGGTTCTCAGACGGTGGAGGGATTTGAGGTATTCGACTCCATGCACGAGGCGGTGCAGCGGACCGGGGCCAACACCTCGGTCATCTTCGTGCCGCAGCGTTTTGCTGCCGATGCGATCATAGAGGCCGCCGACGCCGGGATAAAGCTGGTCGTATGCATCAGTGAAGGTATTCCTGTCATCGACATGTTAAGGGTGGTAAGTTATATTGCCAAGAAGGGCACAAGGCTCATCGGCCCCAACTGTCCCGGGGTCATCTCTCCAGGGAAGTCCAAAGTTGGCATCCTTCCCGGCCAGATCTTCGCACCTGGAAAGATCGGTGTCGTCTCACGCTCAGGCACCCTTACCTACGAGATAGTGAGCCACATCACAAAGGCCGGGCTCGGTCAGTCGACCTGTGTGGGGATCGGCGGCGACCCTGTGATAGGCTCGAACTTCCTGGACGTTCTTGAGCTTTTCCGCGACGATCCGGAAACCGAAGCGGTGGCGCTTGTGGGCGAGATCGGCGGCTCCGACGAGGAAGAGGCTGCCCGCTTCATAAAACAAGAGCTTGGCAAACCGGCTGTTGCGTTCATCGCAGGCCGCACCGCACCCAAAGGCAAACGGATGGGTCACGCAGGTGCCATCATCTCCGGTTCGTCTGGAACCGCCGAGGAGAAGGTGGAAACACTCAACGCGGCGGGCGTACCGGTCGCCGAAGAACCTGCCCAGATCGCAACGCTACTTAAGGAAAGGTTGCATGAAGCTTAAACGTAAGGCATTCCCCGTAACCACGATAGAGGAGCCGAAGGGGTTCATTTATATCTACCCGGATCTATGTAAGGGCTGCGATTTGTGCGTGGTGCTTTGCCCCAAGGATATCCTGGCTCTGGGTGACGATCTCAAGGTTCACGTGGTAAACCCCACCGATTGCATCGCCTGTTATCTGTGCGAGTGGCATTGTCCTGACTTTGCGATCTTTATCGAGAAGAAGGAACAGAAGGAGTCATGAGGAGGCTGGTTTCAGGTAACGAGGCCTGTGCTGAGGCGGCTCTTCGTGCCGGTATCCGGTTCTTCGGTGGGTATCCTATAACCCCTTCAACCGAGATCGCGGAGCTTATGGCCGAGGAGCTTCCTCGAGTGGGCGGTGTTTTCATCCAGATGGAGGACGAGATTGCAAGCATCATGGCGATTATCGGTGCTTCGGCGGCCGGTGTTCCTTCGATGACCGCCACCTCAGGTCCCGGCTTCTCACTCATGCAGGAGGGCATAGGATATGCGGCGATGACCGAGGTGGCGGTGGTGGTGGTGAACGTGATGCGCGGCGGCCCGGCAACAGGCCTGCCCACCAAGGGATCGCAGGCAGACCTTCAGCAGGCCCGCTGGGGAACGCACGGCGATCACCCGGTTGTGGCACTTACACCGAGAGGTGTGCAGGAGTGTTTCACCCTCACACTGCGGGCGGTGGAGATCTCGCAAAGGCTGCGGGTACCGGTCATTCTGCTCATGGATGAGTTCATAGGCCACATGCGAGAGATCGTGTCTTTCCCTGAAAAGGTTGAGGTCTATCACAGGCAGAAGCCCCGTGTTGCTCCCTCCGAATACATCCACTACGCCCCCGACAACAACTACAACGCTCCTTACGCAAGTTTCGGCGAGGGGTACGCTATTCATTTTAGTGGTCTTAACCACCGCTCAGACGGCTTTCCCATCAACGACGCACCCACTATCCGCTGGAACAACGAGCGCTTACGTGCCAAGATAGAAGATAACCTCGCCTACCTTGAAGACAACTACGTTGACGACGATCCCGACGCCGACACCCTGATAGTGGCCTTTGGTTCGGCTGCACGCAGTGCCTACGAGGCGAAGCTTTTGACCGATAAACCGATTGCCTACATCCGGGCACTTACCGTCTGGCCCTTCCCGGACGCGACGGTTAGAAAGCTTGCAAAAGGTCGCGGGCGGGTTGTAGTGCCTGAGATGAACGAAGGCCAGCTCGCAAGGGAGGTCGAGCGGTGTATAGGTGCAGATACCGAGCTTGTCTCAGTTACCCGCAACGACGGCTCGATGCTTACCCCGAAAGAGGTTCTGGAGGCGCTGCGATGACACCAGCTAAAGCATCCAGCAGGAAGACCTCTTTCAGCCCCATGATCCATTCCTATCTCAGGATGGATGAGCGCTTCCCTCACGTCTGGTGCCCTGGCTGCGGGATAGGGATAGTGTTCGGCGCATTGATTCATGCGGTCCACGAACTCAAGATCCCCAAAAAGAAGCTGCTTCTGGCGTCGGGTATTGGCTGCACCTCCCGCATGCCAGGCTATCTGGATGCAGATACCTTCCACGTTCTTCACGGCAGGGCACTGGCCGCGGCCACCGGTGTGAAGCTTGCACGGCCCGATATGGAGGTTGTAGTTGTGGGTGGGGACGGGGATATGCTTGCTATCGGCGGCAACCACTTCATTCATACGGCGCGGCGCAACATAGGGATGACGTGTATTGTGCTTAACAACTACAACTATGCGATGACCGGTGGTCAGCAGTCACCAACCACCCCGCGGGATATGTTCGCCACCACGGCTCCTTACGGGGCCATTGATGATCCTGTCGATGCCTGCCTGCTTGCTTCGGGTGCTGGTGCCGCTTTTGTCGCACGCACCACCACCTACAACTTCGTACAGCTTAAACGCCTCATCAAGACCGCGCTGGCTCGCAAGGGTTTTAGACTGATCGAGGTAGTAGCACAATGCCCCACGATCTTTGGGCGCTTGAACCGCATCCCTGCGCCCAAGGACCTGGTTACCTGGATCAAGGGTCATACCGTGACACTGGAGGCGGCGAAGAAGATGGATGCAAAGGAGCTTGAGGATAAGGTCGTTACCGGGGTGTTTGTGGACCGCGAGGTAGAGGGATACAGCGAGCGCTACGCTCGCCTGGTTAAGAAGGTTCGCAATGCGCACTGAGGTAAGGCTTTCTGGCAGAGGAGGGCAGGGACTTATTCTGGCAGGGATAGTTCTTGCTGAGGCCTGTGGGGTCTACGAAGAAAAGGAGGTGGTACAAACCCAAAGCTACGGACCTGAGGCCCGAGGGGGTGCCTCCCGCTCAGAGGTTGTTATCTCCGATCAGCAAATACGTTACCCACGGGCTTACGACCCCGATATCCTGGTTATACTATCCCAGCCCGCCTTCGATCGCTTCGCACCACAGGTGAAGAAGAATGGCCTTATATTTGCCGATTCGTTCTATGTCCATACCGATCGCAAGGATGTAATACTTATGCCCTTTTCAGAGACCGCCCGCGAGGAGCTGGGTCGAGAGGTCGTAACAAACATGCTTATGCTCGGCGTGCTTTCGGCTGCCACCGGCATAGTTAAGCTTGATTCCTTAAAGAAGGCCATAAAGCACCGTGTGCGCAGGGCATTTGTGGAGCTTAACCTGCAAGCCCTGGATGTGGGCTTCAAGCTCGGTCAAGAGGAATGGAGAAAACGCTCCTCATAATCAAACCTGACGTTGTTGCCCGGCATAAAACCGGAGAGATACTGGCTCGATTGGAGAAGGAGGGCTTTACGATCCTTGGTCTAAAGCACCTTGTGCTTTCTCCCCAGGCGGCTGAGCTCTTCTACCATATGCACGAGGGCAAGGAGTTTTTTGAGGAGCTCATAGACTTCATCACCTACGGCCCCATCATCGTCTGTTGTTTGGGCAGAGAGAATGCCGTGCGATATTTAAGAGAGATAGTTGGTGACACCGATCCCTCTAAAGCCAAGCCCGGCACCCTGCGCGCAATCTACGGTACCGACACCCGGCACAACGGGGTGCACGTCGCAAGCCCGGATGAAAATCCCTTGCGTGAGGTGCACTTCTTCTTCTCTACTCACGAACTTCTTTCTTGAGAGGAGGTTTAATGTTTGCTAAGACCTTCAAGCGTGGGCTCTTGCCTCCAGTTGTAGCTGTCCTGCTTGTCCTTGCGACTTTCTGCGAGGTGCCTGTCTACACCGACGACTACGAGCCTAACGATACCTTTGAGGATGCTGCACTTATCTCTCTTGGAACAATCACAGCAACCATAGAGCCTGAAGAGGACGAGGATTATTATCAAGTTAACATCGGTGGCGCGGACTCGCTTATGCTCATCTACCGGTTGACGGTTCCTTCCGTATTGATGCCTGAGATTACCTTCTACAGCTCCACGCAGAAATTTCTGGACAGAAATCGCGCGGATGCCGCCGGAGACACTATCCAGGACTCCCTGAGGGTTGCACCTGGCGAGGTTTTTGTGAGGATTCGTTCCTTCAACTACGAAGCATCGGAGGCAAGCTACACGCTGGTGCTTTCCACCTCAACCGCCGTAGCCCGGGGCAACTAAGTCTTAAAAAAGTTTAGTCTCCCTAAGACTAATTCTATAGGGTGGAAGGATCGCGGGTGTGTTTCAGAGCTATCTAGGAATACCTCTAACGGCCAGATGCGCTACGATGGAGAGTCCTGCTCCAAGCCAAAGAAGACCCTTAAGTATGGGGCCGGGATGCTTATGCTTGACGAGGTAGCGGTAGGCCCCCTTGTAGTGGTGCATCTTGACGTATGTGCGGTTTGTTCCCTGAATGTTCTCTCCGACATGGTGCAAGGCTACCTTGTAAGGAACGAACCAGGTCTCCCACCCTGAATTGGCCGCGCGTTTACAGAAATCCGTGTCCTCCACATAGAAGAAAAACCCTTCGTCGAACCCCTCCAGCTTGCGGAACACGTTGGCACGTACCATGAGGACCATACCGGCACATACCTCTACCTGTTGGGTTTTATTCAGATCGATATCCTTGCAGAGATAGTAACGACTCCACCGGTTGCCGGGGAATAGTTTGGTGAGGAGAGTGCGGCGTCCGAATAAGAAACTGGAGTAGTTTGGAAAACGGCGCAGTGTTTCCTGTATGAGACCGGTAGGATAAAGAATCCGCCCAGATGCAATAGCCCGACTTTTATCTGCAAGCAAAAACTTTACTACAGCGCGATAGCCTGCTTCAACGATCTCCGCGTCTTGGTTTAGGAACAAAAGCACCTTCCCGCGTGCGAGTTCGGCTCCCCTGTTGCATGCGTAGGCAAAGCCGGTGTTACGTCCAAGGAAGATAAAGCGTGCGCGTGGGAAGCGCTCTCGTGCCTCCTGCAGGCTTTCCTCTTTTGACCCGTTGTCAACCACGATTACCTCTGTCCCCTTGCGAGGGATTGAGGAAAGACATCGCTCAAGCAGTTTCCCGGGGTTATATGCAGGGATTATGACGGAGACAATTGGGGTGGGGTTCTTTCTAGATCGAGGAGTGCTGGCGGCCACGAGCTAACGTCATCTCCACAGGTTCCACAATCCCAAGCGGGGAACAAGGAAAAGCGCCTGCCAGATGATGCGTCTGCTAAGCTTGGAGACCCCAACGCGTCGGTCTTGGAAGATTATCGGGATCTCACGCACACGAAAACCGGCACGCCATACGCGGTAGTCTATCTCTATCTGGAATCCGTAGCCGTCTGCGGTGATATCATCGAGGTGGATGTGGCGGAACACCTCGGTTCGGTAGCACTTGTATCCTGCGGTCATATCCTTGATGGGTGTGCCCGTGCCGAAGCGGGCGTAGATGTTGGCGTAGTGGGACAGCAGCATCCGTTTGGGCGGCCAGTCTACTATCGCGCCGCCGGAGACGTAACGGGAGCCGATCACCAGATCAGCCCCACTCTCTAGCTCGGCCACGAACCGCGGGAGATCATGCGGATTGTGCGAGAAGTCGGCATCCATCTCGAACGCGTAGTCGTAGCCCCGATCAAGCGCCCAGCCGAACCCCAGGATGTATGCCGTACCCAAGCCCAGCTTGCTCTCGCGCTCCAGGAGGTGAAGCCCGGAGTCGTTCCTCATTTTTTCCTTCACCACCTCAGCCGTACCGTCAGGGGATGCATCGTCGATAACCAATACATCCGCCTGGGGCAGATTTTCGTGCACCGCATCGATTATCCCGTAGCGGGAAGGATCGCGCCTGCCGCCTGAGCGTGGAACGATGTTCTCACGCTCATTATAAGTAGGAATAATCACCACTCCTTGCATACTTAAATATTATATCCGAATCCAGTGGTTTTGTCAATTCTTAAGGGTGTGTTGCAATGGGAGGCATTCGGGATCTTCGTTTTCGGACGGACCTGGGCGAGGAGTATGATGGCTATGCGGAGCCCAGTCACAGGATGGATGATGAGTGCTTCTACCACTCCTGTAGCCCGGTGATCGTAAGGTTAGCTTGGAGTTCTGTCAACCGTTTGAGTGTATCGCGGATCGCCCAGCTCTCGCCCCACGGCATCTGGGTGTCAAAGATCACGTCTATCCTGCGTGGGGTACGCACCTTTGCGTATCTTTCCCAAAGCTCCTTTAAGGAGATTTCTTCGCCGTTCAGGCTGAGCCCTTGCGAGGCAACCTGGAGTGTATCTATTGCCTCAGGCGGCGCCACTTTCCTGCGCAGCAGATACAGGCTGAGAACAAGCCCGAGGATCACAACCAGCGATATAAGGATCGGCCTGGATAGGATCCTTGCGCGGGGCAGCCGATCGCGACGTCGTGGAATACTCACGAATAAATTATAGTCATAAATCGAAGCGGGTAAAGGGGGTATAATCTGTGCACCAGAAGATCCCTGCCGGGGTATGAGGTCAGGGGAGTTATTGAAAAAGCGCGACAACTTCTTGGCTGCAGAATGAATGCGCAGACAGACTTTTTTTACATATGGGCGGCAAGGGGGCAATCAATTCCCCATACGCGGATACTTTCTTTCAGCACGGTCAAAATCTTTGTGAGATTGCTTCCTCGCAACGACTGATTCCTCTTAAAGGATCACCCTGGCCGCCTACCCGACGGCCCCAGACGGTGGGATTAACAGGGCACGCTGTCCTGTCAAGGGAGGGGGAAATACATGTAAAGGCGGTCGGCTTACCATTCCCTTTCCTCGAAGGAAGAGAACAGGTTTCCCTGCCGTCTTCATCTTCTTTCTTCGATCGGGGGAGAGTAAATTCCTTGCCGTCTTCTCCCTTAGACAGGCTACGAACTGCCCCCGTCGGGTAGAATAAAAGAGAGGGTGACACCTTGCATCTTAGCTGTACGCACTTGGGTAAAGGCATTCCCCTTAGCCTCTACTGCCTAGTAACGATATATTAATCATAAACAGTATACCCCGATGACTTACGGGCTTGACAACTTGGCCGGTTTGCGTTATTATTTATGCTAGGCGATGATACTATTCTAGGAGGTTTAGTGGCAAGCGTTCGTGGAAGTGCCTTTGTAGCCATAAGCCAGTGGCTTTCCGGGCGTCTGAAGAGCGAAGGTTATAGAGGCTTTCTCTCTCAGATGCGGCCCCCTGTGGCGCGCGTGCTCTCCAAGGGCGAAGGATGGTCCTGGTATCCTCTGGAGTATCTGAGCGAGGTTTACGAGGGCATCGCAGTTCATCTGGGGAACGGCAACGGGAAGGTTCTGGAGAACTTAGGCAGCGCAATTGCGGATGCGGAGCTTGGTGGTGCTCCCAGGTCCCGTCTGGCGTTGATTCCCATGCCCCGGGTGGTGGCCCGTATCCCCTATCTGTGGTCAAGATTCAAGGACTGCGGGGAGTTTAAGGTCCTTTCTGTGGACGAGAGGCTCAGGCATGCGGTGCTGGTGATTTCGGGCTACGAGGGGGGCTCCCTGCACTGCTTCGTTACACGAACGTGGCTACAGCGGGTATGCGGACTTCTCAGCGGCTCGAAGGTCAAGGTAAGAGAGCGCTCCTGCCGCTGGGAAGAGGGGGGCGACGGATGCTGCTGGGAAGTCAGCTGGGAGTGAAGTATACCCCACGAATCTGATCTGCCGGCTTCGGAGAACCCTTGCCTTTAACCCTCAGGCAAAGCGTTTAGAAGTACCAGAAGGGGACTTCACAAAAGACCCTCTCAGAAGTCCTGGCCATTGTGAGCGGCGATCCATTACTGAAGCAATTATTGGCACCGGGTAACCTAGCGTCGTTCTATCGGAGCGTCCCCTTGACGCCTGGGGAGATTCGCCCCGCCCCCTCTCTAGGCATCGGGACATTAAACCTCAGACGGCTTGACAAACAAAGATATTTTGGTATTATCGACTGACATTAAGATTTGGGGCGTCTTTCCGAGGGCGATGAGAAAGGGGAGCGTATCGTCTAAGAGATAGGTTGGATAAGTATAAGGAGGAGGCTTTCATGAAAAGCCTTTCAACCAATCCCCGCGTGCTTTTATGCACCGTTTATCGCCGATTTCGCGGCGACTACATGGACATCGCAGGCAGAGCTGTCTACAGCCACCCCAGGGCAGGGATGGCGCTCAGGGTGAGCCCCGGATTACGTTTCATCAAGCAGAACGTTCCTGAAGTCGAGATCCTTGAGTACCCACTTTGGCACGAGTATGTAGAAAAGCTTAAGCAAGGTTGGGACGTAGTCGGATTCAGCTTCTTCCAGATCCATATCGGTGAGATCCGTAAGATGATAGAAGAGGCCCGACGGCACGGGGTTCGAGAAATCTGGGCAGGCGGCTACGGAGCGCTTGACAATGATATTCCCGGCTTGGTGGATCGCGTCTTTATCGGCCCTGGGGAGGATAGAATCGCCCAGGTCTTCGGCCATCGGGTCAAAGACGAAGATATCCAGCATCCGGTGATGATGGTTCATGTCTGTTTCGTCCTGGGCCTACGTCACGTTACGCTCGGACTGCTCTACACCACGCACGGCTGCCCCTTTCGGTGCACGTTTTGCCAGACTCAGGCTTTTGAATCCCGCCATTTCGTCATCAACTTCGAGAGCATCAAGCGAGTAGTAGCGTACTATCACAAGATAGGCATCAACGATATAGCCGTCATGGACGAGTTGTTCGGTACCCACCCCAAGTTCGCGGATAAACTCACCCGTCTTTTAGCTCACTACAAGATGCGTTGGTGGGTGCAATCGCGTGCTGCACTCTACCGGCGTTATCTGGATGTATGGTATGAACGCGGGCTGCGCATGCCAGCAATCGGCGTGGAGTCAATGACACAAAGTTCTCTCGACAGTGTAAAGAAGAGACATAAGATCGAAGAGGTCATAGAGTACGCCCGTCGTAGCCGAGAAAAGCCGGGCATGTTCCGGTTCGGTAACTGCATAATCGGATACGAGCACATGACCGCCGAGGAGTTAATCGACGATGTGATTCGCTTCAAACAGTTGGGGTTTGATGCCCACAACTTAAGTGTTCTCACCCCTTATCCTCGTACACCCTTGCGGGACGAGATTGTCTCCAAGTATGGGATTTTTGATCATGCCTATCGTCATTACGGTGGCATGCATTTGGTGTGGAACCATCCCCACATCTCATCTGTCCAAATGCGATACCTTTTAAAGTACTTCAAAGGCTTCCTTAACAGACCCGTTGACCTCTACCGGAAGGGTATTAAACGCCTCATCTTGGATGAGCTACGCCAGCAGGGGTCTGGCTTCCTGTGGCGTCATCTGATAAAAGGTCTTATAAGCTCCATGCGCATTGACGACCGCGCCCTGGTGTACTTTTGATCACCCCACACGTCTGCTGCGCAGCCGTGCGGGGGCCCCGAGGAAGTGCTCCTTTTGTCCCAAAAGACACCTGTGCCCCGGAGGGGTAAAAGATCGCAAATTAAGCTAAAGTCGCCCCCTACGACTTGACTATTACTCCGGTAAGCGTAGGATCCCCGCATGAGCGATCCTCTAGCGGGTTTTTGCGGGGACTACTGCGGGAAGTGTCCGAACTATCCTCGCAAGTGCGCCGGATGCATCCCGGAACAACATCAAGGCTGCCACTTTATCCAGTGCTGCCTGGCGAAAGGGATCGAGCACTGCGGGTTCTGCGAAGACCTGCCGTGCGCCAAACTTGCCCGCTTTATCCCCGATGATCGCCCTGGATGCCCGCCCGGCTATCACATCGAGAACCTCGTGGAACGAAGCCGCATCGGCACCGAAGCCTGGCTTGCAACACAACGAGCAAAATGGGGGAGCTGAGATTAAAACCTCCGGCTATGGAGCTCTCTAGCACCTCGGGATATCTCATGCACAGGCTGAAGCACCCGACTGGGGCACGCTGAGCCTGTGCTACATACTCATAGTTAACGTCATCGCGAGTGGTGTAGCCAAGCCCGATCTATTCCTGAAGGGAATGTTCCTTATGGTCCTTTAGGGTTGCCTTTGATTTCGTTGATCTCTGCTTGGGTAATTTCGCAGATTGCATCGAGTAAATAGATAAGTTTCGCTGAGTTTTCTTCCGTGTCGTATTCCAAGCTGATTCCATGAAGTATTTTGTCTCTATTAGGGAATGGAGGATTAATCTCGTCTGAAAATTTGCAGATTTCTTTTAAGGCGGTTTGAATCAAGTAGCTCTTGGTAATTTCGTTCACCAAACTTTCTAGTTCCATTTCTTCAAGAGGACCGATTGTATCGCGCCATTGGAGTTTTTGTTTCTTTTGCCTTATTTCGTTAAGCAGTTTGCGATCGTCTAAGTAGTCTAATAAAATCGCCTCCACATGAGGCAAAAATAAAAGCACAGATTCGATATATCTTTTTCGCCGGTGATGCTCGATCCCTTCTCCCAAAAACTTCATTCTTGGCTTGAAATATTTATTAGAAGCCCAGCGGGCCTGAACCTCATCCAGGATTTTTCGCAGGTACGAGCACAGCTGCCGAGAAAGGGTTTCAGGATCGTTAGTTGCCAGATGATATACACGGACTACATTCCCTGCGGTAAATTTAGTCCGTAGGGGCCGACCTCAAGGTCGGCCCGCATCATCTATACCTCCTTTCGAGTAGATTTTTACGTGAGGCAACGATCCAACTTCAAGTAGATTCTTAATGAGGCAATGCGGGGGGCTTGACAAGCCCCCTCTTTTTCCTATTATTAGGCATTGAAGTCGATCGAGCATAAAAACAAGTCTAAGGTGAAACTGTATAACCCAAAAACCGAGGAGGTTTTCCAATGAAGAAACTCTTCGCTATTCTGGCTATCGCCGGTCTTGTGATGGCTGCAGGCACAGTCCTGGGCTGCGGCAAGGTGGGCGGCGCTGCCGAGGTGATAACTGACCTGCAGGACAGGGTCGAGACCCTCGAGGCCGATGTTGAGGCTATCGCCGTAACCCTTACCGAGCTTCAGGACGAGTACGACGAGCACATGGAAGAGTTACATGGCAAGAAGCCGCCGGAGCGCAAACCGGTCACCACCGGCGGCGGCGCAAAGAGACCCATCCGGAAAGTGGTCAAGTAAAGCAATCAAAGCCAAGGAGGACTCATTATGAAGAAGGTATTGAGTTTAGCTCTGCTTGTAGCGGCTGGAGCGTTCATCATGTCCGTGGTGGGCTGCGGTCCGATCCCTGTAGTACCTACTCCTACAGGTTTTACAGGGGTGGCTACAGACGACGGAGCAGGCGTCAAGCTTAGCTGGAACACAGTGACCGTCGAAGGCGAAGACGTAACCTACACCGTCTCCTTCGAGGACACAGAGTTGCTGGATGAGATCACAGCCACTGAATACATCGATACCGATCCAGGCAAGGCAGGCAAGTATGAAATCATCGCGGTCGCAGGCGGCGAGGAAAGTGATCCTGCTGAATTCTCCACAGAACCCATAACAATAGAGACCAAAAGCGCTTGGGAACTTAACGGTCAGGGCAACAGCGGCATCACCTTCAATGTGATAGGTAAAACGATAGACCTTTACTCCATGGCTGTAACCTCTAATGACCTCGACAAAGTCGATTGCTACTTCAGCAATTGGGAGGCTGGCACTACCGAGTTCCCAGGACCTTACTATCTGGCAAGCCCTTCTGAAATAGTTGACGACCCGGGCAAGCTTGATTACGACTTCGACGCCTGGCGTGTGACGGGAATCAGCAATGCACTCGAGGGTGACATCGAAGCCATCGATACGGTTCCAGGGACTAAAGCACAGACTGGCGAAGAAAACTACTTTAACGTCACTGAAGTTACGATAAATTCGGCCTATGCTGTCTCCAACCAAGACGACTACTTCGGCATCATTGAGGTAACCAATATTGACGATGCAACAGGAGAGGTTTCCTTCAAGGCGACCTTCCAGCCGATTCAAGGACTTCGTCTGTTCTAAGGGTTAACTCCCTTACTCGTGAAATCCCGGAGGGAGAGGCTGTGCCTCTCCCTCCTTTAAGTTGAGAGGTTAACCGTGGTAAAGAAAATCCTTGTGGTCGGTTTGGTCCTGGCAGGTGTGGTTATATTAGCCGGATGCGTGCGCCGCCCAACCATCCGGGCCGACTACGGCCCTCGCTTGGACGAGATCGAGGCCCGCCTGGATAAGATAGAAGCAACCCTGGAGAATCTTCAGACCTTTAGTGCTGACATCTCCAAAGCCAACGCCAACGATGTGATTCTCCACGAGAATATGGAAGCGCTTTACTATGAGGTGGACGAACTCCGCGAGAAGATGGGTATGCCTTTATCCAAGCCGAGGCGCAAGCTGGTAAAGTAAACACATACTTAAACCGCCTCCGGCGGCCCAAGGTCTAATCATAGGCATAGAGAGAAATTCCAAGAAGGCCCCTGGCCTTCTTTTTATGGGCTTGACTTGAGGTGTTAGAGGAATAATCTAGAAGATGCTAAAGAAACCCCTTATCAATCCGACACTCACGCTGCGGAAAGGGGTTGAATGAAAGGCAATACCCTTCGAGGCTTGGTGCAGACCTCCGCCGCCCCGCGCAGAGCAGCTTACCGGATTCTAAAAAACCCATGGCTCAATCGCAACCCGATCTACCGCCGCGCCTACCGCAGACGAATCAAGCGCGTCATCCAGCGCTACAGCGACTTCCCCCGAACCGTATCCCTGGAGACCTCTGCATTCTGCAACGCCCGCTGCGTGATGTGCACCTATCCCGCTATGAAGCGAGCCAGGGGACGTATGTCTTGGAGTGTCTTTGCCGATGCCGTAGACGAGTGCGCCCGCTGCGGCCTCGAAACCCTATACCTTTCAGGATTCGGCGAGCCGCTCACCGATAATGAACTGGCCGCAAAGGTAGCCTACGCCCACTCCAAGGGGCTCTGGACCTCCATCGTCACCAACGCCTCGCTCCTGGATGAACGCCGCACAGCAGAACTCATCAATGCCGGGTTGGACGAGGTAAACGTCTCCATCGACGGCTTCAGCCCAGAGGTCTATAACAAGATCCGCATAGGGCTCGACTTCGATGTGGTGGCAGAAAACATCCGCAGGCTATCCCGACTCAAGCGCGGCGGCAAACCAGCATTGAACCTTGAGATGGTGTTGATCGGGTCAAACTGGGATCAGGTCGCCATTGCCCGCCGCGACTGGGGTGCAATTGTAGATTCAATCGTCGTCCGACAGCCCCAGGACTGGATCGGAGGAATAGAACTTGAGCCGGAGGTCTACACCCCGCATCGCGGTCGCAGGAGAAGGTTCTGGCCGCCGTGCATCTATCCCTTCACCCAGCTGAACGTCTACTGGGACGGCACGGTGCCCATCTGCTGTCTGGATTACGAGGCTGAGGGATGGGTAGGGCGTTTCGGTAAAAAGAGCCTCGTTGAGATATGGCAAGACCAGGCGATTAACCATTACCGCAAGCGTCACCTGGCCCAGGACGGACGCCTTCCATCACCCTGCAACCGCTGCTCCTACTTCTCGGTGTGGTGGTAAGGGCTTGACAAAAAAGTATTCAGGCCGACAATCCTCATAAGGAGGCATAAATGCATAAGAGCGTCAAGATAGTGTTTCTTGTCGTGGGAGCGATTTTTTTCCTCAGCGCTACCTTCGACGTAGCTCCCGACATAGCCAATATCTCGGTCGTAGCCCTGTCGGGTGGCGATGGAGTCAAGGTCAGTTGGAGTTCAATTGCTCCCTATAGTTCAGGCTGCTGGGGGAAAACCGAGGATTGGCTCTACGCCCTGTACCTGGACGACGAACTGGTTGCAGACTCGCTGGAGGAAACCGAGTACGACCTGTATGAGTACGGTCATATAATAGAAGTAGTTGGTTTTGGCTCCGCAGGGGAAACCGATCCGGCCAAAATCTCCGTCGCGCCCATAGATGTTGTCACCCTTGAGGTCTGGGAACTCAACGGCGAAGGAGCAAGCGGGGTAGGATTCGATCCGGCTGCCAAGTCAATAGCTATCTACATGATGACAGACTCGACCAACCGCGATGACATAGACTGCTACTTCACCAACTGGGTTGATTTCTCCGGCGGGTTCGGAGGACTGTACTATCTGGCGAGTGCAAATCGGGTTATCTATGATCCAGGCTATTCAGGAGGTGTCACCGGCTGGCGCTCAACAGGTATAACCGAGGCGCTGGATGTATCGGGTATCGAAGACGTAGAGGTAGTTCCGGCGCTGGGCTACGCGAGTGTCGCTGATTCCGTGCAGGCAGGCGAGACCTACGCCATACTTACCCAGGACGGCTACTACGGGCTTATCCAGGTGATAAACATCGATACAATCAACGGACAGATTGACATCAAAGCAACCTTCCAACCGATACAGCAGCTGCGCTGGATGTAGGTCACGGAAAATCAGGATACTGCCTGACTCAGAGGCGAATAATGAGGGATGGGAGAGACCACCTCGGCGACGAGCTGAAAGCGCCTGCGAAAGGAGCTGGGGGATGAACCACCCCACGCGTCGGGAATAATGTGGAACGGACTCTCCAGTCCGTTACCGCCAAGATGGGTAATCATCGCGGCCAAGATAGCAAGGGAACTGGGGGGGGGAATAAACCACAGATTTCACAGATTACGCAGATATAATAGGGGCCGACCTTTCCCTTTGTCATTGCGAGGAGCGAAGCTCCGAAGCAATCTCATGGCACATCGAAATAAAATGGGTACAATGGAATTAAAACCAAGTTTTGAAAATTTCGTAGATTCGATTAACTACCCAAAGGGGTATAAATCCTTCAGTTGGATCCAACAGAAGTGGGAGTACCCCACCTTTGTCCTGTATCAGAGGTAACTGGAATCGCTTACTTAGAGCAATGGTATACCAGAGACATACACCAAAGCATTGATCCTCCGTGAATTTGACAAATTCCCCTCCGCTATCACTTACAGGGAGAGGAATCATACCGTTCATTTTTGTTAAAAATGAAAGCCACTCCTTTCGCATATTGCCCTCAAAGAACCCGGTGGGATGTTTGAATCCAAAGCTCATACTTTCTAAAGGTCGGATTTTGATGATCTGCAGAAAGGTTGTCATCGTTCTGTGCACTATCCTGGGGTTTATCTCTCCTGTCATAGACCAAAGATTTGCGAGCGCACGTAGGAAGTACATATTCTCGTTGCGACGCAACCAATCAGAATACGGTAAATAAGTCGCTAGGCACTTCTCGATTGTTCCTTTTCCAAGTCGATACGCATGTCTAATGATTTTATCTAGATATTGATGTCCCCAGTGGTATTGATAATGTATATTTAGCATATTAGCAAATACTTCATCATCAATACCTAAAACAGTCACTACCCTCGATAAGTAAAGAAAATTCTTTAACTGATCAAGCAATAAAATTGCCCGATCAGGAAGACACCGATCCAAATCGTCAACGACCAGGATTAAAGTCTCGTCTTTTTTCAACAGGCTGTCAATCGCCTTGCAAAGATTGGTTCGGGTTTCCTCCACCGCATCGATCTGTTTCTTTTGTTCTCCTTCGATTAACTCCAGAGCTTCTTTATAGAATTTCTTAGCATCTTCTGTCACTTTACCGATTCCCAGCAATGATGTTCCCGCGTCAACAACAAGTCGTAAGGCCGCGATCGCACCTGCGGTAAACTTAACACCTATCTCTGTGAGAGTTGTATTATCTTGAGGCGCAATCTCTTTTTCTATCTTCCTCAACAAACCCAGGAATAGCTGTTCCTTATCTGCATGATCATACCACCAAGGGTCAAACCAAACGGTTTTGTAACCATTACGTGCCTTAAGGCAATCCTGAATTGCACGCATCATTGATGTTTTACCACTACCCCAACGACCGTAAACCCCATAGATAAGTGGCGTTCCAAATGCTTCAATATCGGTAACAATATTCTCCGCAACTCCTTTGAACCCCAGCTTATCCCATTCTTCCCAGTTGAATTTAGGGTCTTCAAAATCAGGCTCTTCAGGCGGAAAAACTGATTTCTCTTCTTGCTCATTCATTCAATCCTCCTCGGTTTGGTTATATGATAATGAAATTTCAAAAAAGTCAAGCTATCCGGCGCAGGTTGGTTATGGAACCTCGGAACAATGTCCAGCTTTTTTTACCCCAGATGTCCGCTTCGTGTACGCCCGGGGACCCATACGGTTCGCCGTCAGCCGTGAGCTGTCATTTGTCCAACTTTTGTCTACCTTCTGACCACCTTTTGTCCAGTTTTTGTCCATAAAACCTGCAGCCCCTTGACCCCCTTCTATAAATGAATAAAATTCCCGAATGAGCGATAGTTTTCCCCGCTACCTTGGCCTGGTGCGCTCCGGCGAGCTGGACGAACGAATCAGACGAGCGTGGCAACTCGCGGAAAACTGTAACTTATGCCCACGCGCCTGCGGGATCAGGCGACTTGAGGGCGAGAAGGGGGTCTGCAAGGCTGGTGACGTGCTGCGGGTCTCCTCGTTCATCAGACACCTTGGCGAGGAGCCGGTGCTTTCCGGCTGGCGCGGATCCGGAACGGTCTTCTTCTCACACTGCTCGCTGCGCTGCCGATACTGCCAGAACTGGCAGCTGAGCCTGGAGGGTGAGGGCGTGAATATATCCATTGAGGACTTCGCAAAGGGGATGCTTAAGCTCCAGAAAGCCGGCGTTCACAACATCAACTGGGTCACGCCATCACACTATCTACCCTGGCTTCTTGAGGGTCTTAAGATCGCTGCCGAGCAAGGCCTTCGCCTGCCCCTGGTTTACAACTGCGGGGGATACGAGTCGCTTGAGGCTTTAAGGCTTCTGGACGGGATCGTAGACATCTACCTCCCAGACGCAAAGTACGCTGATTCAGAGCTTGCAAAGAAGCTGTCAGGAGCGCAGGACTATCCCGAGGTAAACCGTGCCGCCCTTGCTGAGATGTGGCGGCAGGTGGGCGATCTTGAGACCGATGATGAGGGGGAGGAGGGCGTCGCGCGTAAGGGGTTGATCGTGCGACACTTGATGATTCCAGGCGAGACCGAGAACACGAGAGGTGTGTTACGGGTGTTAGCCGAAACCGCTGGAGTTCAGGTGGCTATCTCACTCATGGGTCAGTACTTCCCGACCTGGAGGATGAAGGGTACGCCTTACGATCGTACCATCACCCGTGCCGAGTATCAGGAAGCCGCCTCCTACATGTTCGATTTAGGCTTTTCCAACGGCTGGGTGCAGGAGAGGCTGGGGGTGGAGTTAAGACATCGTCCGGATTTCCGCCGGGATGAGAAGGAGATACGATAAAGAGATTCCTTTACCTCAGCATCGCCAGCCTTACCGTTTCTTCGTATCCGTCCACTGTGAACCGCATGAAGTAGACGCCGCTGGATACGCTCTGTCCCTTATTGTCTCTGCCCTCCCAGGTTGCGGTGTGGGTACCTGCGGGCTGATAACCGTCAACGAGCCTGCGAACCTTCCGGCCAAGCGGGTCGTAAGGCACTATACTAACGTCGCTTGCCATAGGGAGTTGTATTTGATGGAGGTTTTCTCTCCGAAGGGGTGAGGGGAGCTTTGGTAAAGGAGAAAGGAGTTGGAGGTAGCTGCAAAATCGCCACTTTAGCCGCCGTCTTTGCCTTTGTCGATAATCTCAACGGTGTCGCTCCCCGCAAAGAGTTTACCGTTTAGAAGTTTCCCGCCTACCGTGAGTTCCACCACGTCGCCGTCGCCATAGCCCATGGATTTAAGGATATCAATCAGCTTCTCGCGGTCGAACTTCACCATGAGATCGGCAATTCCATCCTCGTCATAATCACCTATCTCGGTTGGGCCTTCTCGGTACAGCAGGGGATCGAGCTTCTCGCCGTCAATCCTGGTGATAGCCACGGTGCTTGTATTAATATCTTCAACCGAGTAGTCTGGGGGAAGCTCGATGTAGCAGGTCACCCACTTCCCTTTGCTGGCAAAGTTGAGCTTGTCAGGATCAAAGTCTATTGTGGCTTCGATAACAGGCACCTGATACTCAAAGGCGCCCATGTCAACGACAGCAATAATTCTGGGATTGCCGTCGAAATCAACCCCCTGCAATCCATGGGCGTTGTTATCTCCCGTATCTATACAGGGTGAACCAGGCTGCAGGTGATAGTCTCCGGCTGTCGGGTCCACAAACAACGGGTCTGCGGAGATACATCCGGTTCCTGGGCCACAACGGTAATAGTTCTGAGGAGCGTTGCCCCATACGTCATTATAGGTAATGGTCGGAGAGGAGGTGTGGCAGTAGATCCCGCCGCCGTAGTAGCGAGCGCTATTCCCGGTTACGGTGTTGTTGGTGATGGTCGCATTGGAGCTATACCAGCAGCCGATCCCGCCGCCGTAGGTAGAGCTATTCCCGGTTACGGTGTTGTTGGTGATGATCGGGGAGGAACCATATACGCAGCCGATCCCGCCGCCGAAGATGGCACTGTTCCCGGTTACGACGTTGTTGGTGATGATCTGAAAAGAGGAGTGGTCGCAGTCGATCCCGCCTCCGTCCCAGTAAGCGCTATTCCCGGTTACCACGTTGTTGGCGATGGTTAGAGCAGAGGAACCTGCGCAAACGATTCCGCCGCCGTTGCCGCGAATGTTTCCGTTGGTGATGGTGAACCCTTCTACTCTGGTGAAGGTATCGCTTATCCCGGAGCAGTATATTACCCTGTTCGTTCGCTCTGCATCCAGGGTGCAGACAGCGGCTCCTGCGCCGATCAGCCGGACACCGTTCTTCATCCTTATGGGAAACGACTCACCGTTGGTTGAAGGTGCGTATCGACCTCCGGCCACCATAACGGTATCACCTGAGCTTGCCGCGTCTATCGCCTGTTGTACCTTGGGATAGTCTGCAGGGACCCGGATCACCGTTGCACCAGCGCTCCCTACGGTAAGAACAAGAGCGGCAAACACAACGGTCATCACACTCAACCTGCTCCAAGGCAACATGACTTTTCTCTCCATCTTTGCCTCCTATGGTTTTAGGTTTTGTAAGGACACTAGGACACCCTTAAGCGTCACCAGACTTAGATCAAAAAGAGGGAAGTGTATGCGCTTGAAGCGCCCTTCTGCCCAAACATAGTTTATTTATACTCAAAATTTCACATTTGTCAAGAGGGTTCACTTAAATGCATTCAATGGAATTGAGGGAGGTTTACACGCTGCGCCACCGCCCGGACTTCCCGCGTGAGAATAAAACGAGATAAAAGAAGGGGCTTATACGTAAAATTCTAAGTTTGTCAAGTGGGGCTAGTAATAAAAGAGGGTCGGCATCGCCGCCCCTGGATTGTTTAGATTCCGGGTTTATCGAAGCAAGAGCATCTTCTTCGTCTGTTTTTGGTCGCCTGTCTTAAGCATGTAGAAGTAGACACCGCTTGCTACGCTCTGGCCTTGTTCGTCCCTGCCGTCCCAGAACACCGAATGAGCGCCTGCATCCTGAGGGCCACTAGCAAGGGTCTTTACAAGCTTGCCCGAGACGTCGTATACTTTAAGCGTGGCAGAACTGACTCCCTTGGGCAGGAAGTAGCATATCTCGGTGGCATCCGCCCATGGGTTCGGCCAGTTCTGCTCTAGCACCAAGCTACCTATCTCTTCGGAAGAGGTAAGCGAGAGCGGCCCAAGAAGAACCTCAGATTCATCTGCCATGGCTAAGCCGAGCTTATACTGGTAGTCTGCTCCCGCCGCAACATCGTAGTCCGTATACTCGGTGAAGTTCATGAGGTCGGCGTTGAGCTTGGTGAACTCCTCGGATTCCGCGCGATAGAGGTTGAAGCCCTGTTCGCCGAACCCGAAGTTGGGCCAGTACAGACGATTGCCGGAGGCCAGAGGCTCACCGCCGAAGCTGGAAGGCTTACCGCCGCCCTTGGGAGGAACAACGTTTACCTTAAGGGTGAACTCGTCAGCGTCCGTAGAGCCGTCCTCAGCTGCTCCGATAGCGGTAACCTTGCCCACGTGGGTCTCAAAATGGGCGTTATTCGGGATATAGGCCTGCACGATGTTCTGAGCGCCAGCGCCCAGACCAAGCCAGTTTACTCCAGCAAGGTCAGGATTGATGTTTGCCGCAGGAATCATCCATGCGCCGCCGTAGGTGGAAAGGTCTGTGCATGAGTAGGAAAGATCAAGGTCGACGTTGCCCGGGCCGTCGTAAACGTCAAAGTTAATCTCACGTTCGTCGGGATTCACCATCACGTAGGAGCCGACCACGATGGAGTTGGCAACACCGGTAAGCTCCATGGTGTTGGCGGAGAGGTTGCCCACGTAGTCCTGGATGTCCAGATCAGGCACCGCCTTGCGTGCAGCTACAATCTTGGAGATAGTGTCGTTTTCAGGTGTGAGGTCCTTGGGATGCAGGGTGGTGACGGTCATGAGGTAGTCGAACTCGTCCACTGCCCCGGCTGACCAGTTGGCAAAGCTTACCAAGACTGTGTCACCACCACCAAGATCGGTTACAGTGACTACGTCGGAGTAGATGATGGTACCTGCCGAGTCGAATTCACAGCGTGCATCGAAGGTTTCGGGGTCTTCCCAAAGGTTAGCTACTATTGCTCGTGGGATATGTGGGCATCTGGCCCACACGAAATCAGGCGGAGTTATTATTGCAACTGGTGCAACGTCGCGGGGCGGCCAGACAGCGGTCACCGTCTTTGAGATCGCATCGTTATCCGGCTCGCCGTCATCCTCGGCTGCGGCAAAAACAGTCATGGTGTAGGTGATGCCGTCAGCGTAGCCTGATGTCCAGTCAGTGAACGAAACCTGGGTTGTATCCCCGCCACCCAGACCAACAACCTCAACCGTATCGCAGTAAACCAGAACTCCTGAAGAGTCGAACTCGCAGATCACCGGGAAATCAACCGGGTCTCCTTCATGGTTGGTGACTGTGGCCTGGGGGGTGTAGGTGCGAGCGGACAAAACGGTATCTGCAGGCGAGTCGATGGAAACGATATCAATGTCGGTG
Source organism: candidate division TA06 bacterium B3_TA06 (assembly GCA_005223075.1). Taxonomy (NCBI): domain Bacteria; species candidate division TA06 bacterium B3_TA06. Next base: position 61,168 of record NJBO01000007.1, read on the forward strand.
AGAATCTGGCTGTACCTGATTGTAACGAAATCGTAACTACTGTAATCATTCCCAGAAGCTGTGCTGTTGCCGGTGATAAAAACATTTTTTCTTTTGTCTACGGCAAGTGCGTAAGCATGATCCTGGCAATTCGTAGGCCTGTCATGTGCCATTTGCCATTGTTCAGTTCCTTCCGAGTCGTACTTGATAGTCATACAGTCATACTGGTCGGAGGATGAGTATATACTGTGACCAGTTACGTAAACATCATCATCCTTATCCAAGGCTATGTCGTAGGCAGCATCATGGCTGTTCTGTGGACCATTGTAGCGATTGACCCACAACTCCGTACCGCTTAAGTCATATTTGATGGTTATCATGTCCCAAGAACTTTGTGTGCCTTTCCCGTATCCTGTCACGTAAACGTTTCCGGCCTTGTCAACTGCTAACCCGCTGGCATAGTCGTAGTCGTTTGCAGGGCCATTATAGCGCTCTATCCATTTTTGATTGCCCAAAGAATCGTACTTTACGGTCGCAAAGTCATAACCACTAGACGGCCCTCTACTGCATCCGGTAACATAAACGTTACCAGAAGTATCGACCTTCAGGTCATAAGGCTCATCGCGTTCGTAATAATCATAATTTTTGGCCCATTGCAGTTCTCCGTTTGAATTGTACTTGAGGGTTACGTAATCAATATCGGGGAAGTAGGAAGAGTACTCACTACGACCGGTTACGTAAACATTTCCCATTTCGTCAACTTCTACTAGTTTACCCACATCATCCTCGTGTAGGGGACCGTCGTAGCGGGCTACCCATTGCTCAACACCGTTCGAATCGTACTTTATAGTTGCATAGTCATATCCGGTGCTCCGACCATTCGAGCTTTGACCGGTAACGTATAAGTTGCCTTGGTCATCAAGGACTATGTCATTACTGAAGTCAACGTTGTAAGGACCATCGTATGTAGCAACCCACTGCTGGACACCGTCGGTGTTGTATTTGATGGTTACGTAATTCCAGTCATATTCGCTCTGACCGCTATGACTTCTGCCTGTAACGTAAACATTGCCAGTCGCATCCACAGCCAAAGCAGAGGCGCGATCACCCAGATTTGCCGGACCGTCATAGGTAGCTGTCCACAATCTGACTCCGTTGCGATTGTACTTGATGGTTACGATATCCTCATTTTGGTAGCCAGAAGAACTTGATGTTTTGCTGTACCCAGTTACATAGATATTCCCATTGGTGTCCACTGCTACGTCTATACCATAATCGGCGTATCCGTAAGCATCGTAGTAAGATGCCCACTCTTCGGCGACCTGGGCAGTTGCGCCCGCTGCCGCAACGAGCAGCAGCACCATCGCTAAAAGCGACGTTAAGCGTTTCATTGAAACCTCCTTTGCTTGTTTACTTCTCCAGAGGGGCAGCAAACCCGCCCCTCTGGTCAAAAGGTTATCTGCTATCTCAAGAGAACCATCTTTCCGGTCTTGGTCTGGTCGTCTGCACTCAACCGGTAGAAGTAGACCCCGCTGGATACACTGAGACCTTTAGCATCGGTGCCGTCCCAGATTGCAGTGTGTGAACCGGCCTCGTGCCGACCCTGGGCAAGGGTTCTTACCAACTTCCCGGAGATATCATAGACCTTAAGTGAAGCCTGATCCGCTCCCTTGGGCAGGAAGTAGCATATCTCGGTAGCATCAGTCCATGGATTCGGCCAGTTCTGTTCAAGAACAATGCTTCCTATCTCTTCGGATGAGGTCAGCGTAAGAGGACCGATTAGAACTTCGCTGCCGTCGCCCATGTCAAGGCCGAGTTTGTAAAGGTAGTCTGCTTCGGCTTCAACGTCGTAGTCGGTATACTCGGTGAAGTCCATGAGCTCCTCGTTGAGCCTGCCAAACTCCTTGGATTCAGGTTCAGACCGGTAGAGGTTGAAGCCCTGTTCACCGAAGCCGAAGTTGGTCCAGTAGAGATGGTTGCCCTGTGCCAGCGGCTCACCGCCGAAGCTTGTAGGTTTGCCGCCGCCCTTATCGGCAACAACGTTTACCTTCAGGGTGAACTCGTCTGCGTCCGTGGAACCGTCTTCGGCTGTTCCCACAGCGACAACCTTGCCCACGTGGGTCTCAAAATGAGCCTTGCTGGGGATATAAACCTGCACGATGTTCTGTTCAGCTTTGCCCAGACCAAGCGAGCTCACCTCGTTAAGGTCAGGATCGATGTTGGCCGCAGGAATCATCCATCCGCCGCCGTAGGTGGAAAGGTCGGTGCATGAGTAGGCAAGATCAAGATCGATGTTTGCAGGGCCGTCGAAAAGGTCTACGTTCTTCTCCCAGTTGTCCGGGTTCGACATCACGTAGGCGCCCACCACGATGGAGTTGGCAACGCCGGTAAGCTCCATGGTGTTTGCAGAAAGGTTACCTGCATAATCCTGGATATCCAGATCAGGCACAGCCCTGAGCGCGGCTACTTGCTTGGAGATGGTATCGTTTTCAGGGGTGAGGTCCTTGGCAAGCAGGGTGGTAACGGTCATGGTGTAGGTGAACTCATCAACTGCTCCGGCTGACCAGGATGGGAACTCGACCAGAACCGAGTCGCCGCCTGCAAGATCACTTACCGTCGCCGTCTCAGAGTAGATAGTGGTGCCGGCAGAGTCGAACTCGCATAGAACGTCGAAGCTTTCGGTTGATTCCCAGAAGTTGGCAACTATGGCTCTTGGGGTATGCAGACATCCTGCCCAGACCCGATCGGGCGGGGTGAGGATCGCAACCGGAGCAACGTCGCGCGGAGGCCAGATAGCGGTAACCGTCTTCGAGAGCATATCGTTACCAGGCCTGGTGTCTTCTTCAAGCAAGGTGGTGACGGTCATTGTATAGGAAAGCCCATCAGCCTCGCCTGCAGTCCAGTCGGCAAATGAGACCTGGATGGAGTCTCCTGCAGCGAGGTCAATCACGGTAGCGGTGTCGGAATAGACGACGGCTCCTGCGGAATCGAACTCGCAAACAACATCGAAGGTAAACGATGTATCCTCGGAGAAGTTGGCAACAGTAGCCTTGGGCGTGTAGGTGTATTCCGACCATACGGTGTCTTCAGGAGCGTCTATGGAAACTGGAGCTACATCATTAGTAACCGGTTGGCTGTACTTGATGGTGGCGCAGTCGTAGGTGCCTGAGCCATAACTATGACCCGTGACATAGACGTTACCTACGCCATCCACTTCAATGCCTCCGGGGAAATCATGCTTGTTTCCTGGTCCGTTGTAGCGCATTACCCACTGCTGCACACCTGCTGAGTTATACTTGACAGTCGCATAGTCATCCGAGGTGCCGAAACCTTCGCTATAGCCTGTTACGTATACGTTACCTGATGCATCCACCGCTAGGGAATTGGGTCGATCGTGTTCGTTTCCTGTGCCGTTGTAGTATGCCACCCACTGCTGTTGGCCGGAGGAATTATACTTGACGGTCGCATAGTCATCCATTGTGCCCGGGCTATAGCCTGTTACGTATACGTTGCCTGCACCGTCCACTACTATGTCATAAGATCGATCATGCCCGTTTCCCGGGCTGTTGTAGCGGGTTACCCACTGCTGTTGGCCGGAGGAGTTATACTTGATGGTCGCATAGTCATTCCCCGTGCCTAAGCCTGCGCTAGTGCCTGTTACGTATACGTTACCGGAGACATCCAGTGCTAAAGAGCGGGTAAAATCATCACTGTTACCAGGACCATTGTATCTCGCCACCCACTGCTGGACGCCGGCCGAGTTATATTTGATGGTTGCATGGTCATAGCCGGTGCCTGAGCCTTTGCTATAGCCTGTTACGTATACGTTGCCTGCACCGTCCACTGCAATATCCCCAGCTCTATCGTTATCGTTTCCTGGTCCGTTGTAGCGCCTCACCCACTGCTGCACACCTGCTGAGTTATACTTGACAGTCGCATAGTCATCCATTGTGCCTGCGCTATAGCCTGTTACGTACACGTTACCTGATGCATCCACCGCTATGGATCGGGGCCAGTCATCACCTCCACCATCATAGCGGACTACCCATTGCTGGACGCCTGAGATGTTATACTTGATGGTCGCATAATCACGGCCGGTACCGCCAGTACCTAAGCTCCTACTTCTACCCGTTACGTAGACGTTGCGTGAATCGTCCACTGCTATGGCGATAGCTTGATCTTCATTGTGTGCCGGGCCGTCGTAGATCGCCACCCACTGTTGGACGCCTGCCGAATTATACTTGATGGTCAGAAAGTCACCGTAGTCCCTGTAGCCTGTGATGTAAACGTTACCTGACCCATCAACAGCCACGTCATCAGCCCCATCGCCACCCGGGGTGCTGTAGCGTACGACCCACTCTTCAGTGACCTGGGCGGTTAAGCCGGTTGACAGGATGAGCACCAACGCTACTGCTATAAGCGATGTGTATCGCTTCATTTTATCCTCCTTTTTCATCTCAGTAAGAGCATCTTGTTGGTTTGTCTCTGATCATCAGTTGAGAGCATGTAGAAGTAGACGCCCGAGGATACGTGTATCCCTCGCTCGTCTTTACCGTCCCAGATAACCGAGTGAGCACCCGCATCGTGCGAACCCTCGGCAAGGGTCTTCACAAGCTTGCCTGAGATGTCGTAGACCTTGAGCGTGGTAGAGCTGATCCCCTTGGGCAGGAAGTAGCTGATCTCGGTGGCATCAGTCCATGGGTTCGGCCAGTTCTGCTCAAGAACCAGGCTGCCAACCTTCTGTGAAGAGGTAAGCGAGAGTGGCCCAAGAAGAACCTCGGATTCGTCGGCCATGAGGAGACCGAGCTTATACCGATAGTCCACCTCGGCCACAATATCCGCATCCGTATACTCATTGCAATTCATGCAAGCGTCGTTGAGCCTTGTGAACTCTTCGGATTCCGCCCGGTAAAGGTTGAAGCCCTGCTCGCCGAAACCGAAGTTCGACCAGTAGAGACGGTTGCCTTGTGCCAGAGGCTCGCCCCCGAAGCTCGAAGGATGACCGCCGCCCTTATTCACAACCACAGTGACCTTCAAGGTGAACTTGTCAGCGTCGGTGGAACCGTCCTCGGCCGTCCCGATAACCCTGACCTCGCCCACATAGGTCTCAAAGGGTGTTTCATTCGGAACATAAACCTGCGCGATGTTCTGAGCACCACTACCAAGAGCAAGCCAGCTTACCTCATTGAGGTCAGGATTGACGTTTGCGGCGCCAATCGTCCATCCCCCGCCGTATGTCGCAAGATCGGTGCACGAGTAGGTAAGATCAAGGTCGATGTTAGCAGGGCCGTCGTAGAGATCAACGTTCTTCTTTCCGTTATCCGGGTTCACCATCACGTATGAGCCAACCACGATGGAGTTGGTGACACTGGTAAGCTCCATGGTGTTTGCAGAGAGGTTGCCCGCATAGTCCTGGATATCCAGGTCAGGCACCGCTTTGCGTGCAGCTACAATCTTGGAGATAGTGTCGTTGGCGGGGTTGAGGTCCTTGGGATGTAAGGTGGTGACGGTCATGAGGTAGTCGAACTCATCCTCTGCGCCCGCCGACCAGGTAGCGAACTCAACCTCCACCGAATCCCCACCAGCGAGATCGGTTACTGTAACTACATCGGAGTAGATGATGGTTCCGGCTGAATCGAACTCACAGAGGACATCAAAACTTTCGGTGGACTCCCAGAAGTTCTTGATTACCGCCCTAGGGATATGGATGCATCCGGCCCAGACCCGATCGGGCGGGGTGATGATTGCAACCGGAGCGACATCACGCGGAGGCCAGATAGCGGTCACCGTCTTTGATAGGGTATCGTTGGCAGGCTTGGTGTCTTCTGCAAGCAGGGTGATGACGGTCATGGTGTATGAGAGTCCGTCAGCCTCTCCTGCGGTCCATGAGGCAAAGGAAACCTCGACACTGTCTCCACCCGCAAGGTCGATCACACCAGCTGTGTCAGAGTAGACGACGGTGCCCGCCGAGTCGAACTCGCAGACCACATCGAAGGTGAACGAGGTGTCCTCGGCGAAGCTGGCAACCGTGGCTTGAGGCGTGTAGGTGTACTCGGACCAGACTGTATCAGCTGGCGCGTCGATGGATACAGGAGCCACGTCATTGGGAGGGACCGGGCAGAACCAGTTGTAGTATATCTCGTGGTTGCCGTCGCGGTAATCGTACCAGCAGACGTGCACGTTGCCATGCGGGTCAGCGGCTATCTGAGGGATGTAGGAGTTATTACCGTCCTCTGAGGTCAGGCGCTGCTCTCCCTCCCAGCCGGTGGCAAACTCTGCACCTGCCGGCAGGCGGTTGTAATAAACCTCGTAGATCCCACTACGCCGGTCTCGCCACACCACCCAGATGTTACCGAAGGCATCGCAACACATCGAGGGATAGTAACAGCTACTACTGCTGGCGCTTATCCTCACCCGGCTGCTCCAGGTGGTGCCGGTTCTCTTAACCACGGCGATCTGGTAGGGTGAGGAGGATATATCCACATAGGCCACATAGAGGTTGTCATCATGGTCAGCGCACATGGAAGGTGAACCGTCGGGGCCTCCGTAGTAGGCTCTGGTGTTGGGTATACTAAAGGTGTAGAAGGTCGAACCGTTGTTGGGGCTGTAAGCGTAGCCCAGATTGTAGGGAGACCAATCCTGGGTCCAGACAACGTGGATGTAGCCCTCCGAAGTCAAGCAGATTGAAGGGTGCTCGGCGTCTCTGTAGCTGTAAGGGGGGGTATAGATCAGCTTGGGTGAGGTGAAGCTTGAACTTCCCGCGTCGCGTCTCTGATAGTAGATTCGATAATAGTAGGGGTAGTACCCATCGTATCTGTGGTAGACAGAGTGGGTGTTGCCCGAGGGGTCGGTGACGATCGCAGGGTAGTAATTGTATTTGCCTGAATAGCCGTAATTGATGATAGAGCCCCATGAGTCGGAGTATTCACGGAAGCGCAGACCATAAGGGGAGGAACCGTCCCGCCAGGAGACCTGGACATTGCCGCTGCCGTTTGCAGCCACCACAGGGTAGTAGCCGGAACGGGAGCTTAGGCCGGTGCCTGCCCCTGCATCAGGAGGACTGCCTATAGGAAAGCCCACGTAGCGGATGCGGTCGTTGGAATACGAATAGTCATACCACGAGATGTGGACATTGTTGGTATCGGCGGCTATGCCCCAGCCCCCGGAGCTGGTGAGATAGGAGTTGCCGCTCGTGTTGGTGATCCTTGTCTCTTCCTGCCATTCGCCGAACAGCGGCAATGCCACCAGCAGGGCAAGGGAGAGGCCTAAGATTAGCTTACGCACCTGTACCTCCTTAGGGTTGTTTTCTTAAAAACGTTGACTTGCAAGGTTCACAACTTTGTTTGAAGCTCCTGTTTGAATAAATCTTGTTGATCATTTCCTCCTTGGCTGTTTTGTTTCAATCCTTGCACCCTTCGGCTCGGTCAGCCATTTGCATCACACCCTCCGCCTGGAGAGCAACGTGAACACAAGTATACGCAGAAGTTAGTTTTTGTCAAGGGGTATTTCTCTAATAATAAAGAAAGCACTATGCCCGGCATGAGAAGCCTCACTTAAAATTGGATAAGGAGCTGCGGAATAACCATTTAAACAAAGGTATCCACTGACTCCTCTCAGAACCCCCTTCTTGCTTTGCCAGCCCATTTTCCCCTCCTTGCTGTGCTCCTAGAGGGTGCGGCACCCTCGCTTGCTACAAACCCTCCTTAACTGATACCGGGGAGTAAAGTGATAGCATCTCCCCACACCCATACTACCCACGATTTATTTATACTCAAAAACCGGAGCTTGTCAAGTTAAAAGTTGCCTAAATCGGGTTTGTTTGTCTTTAAGTCGTTCTCTCCGCTCTAGGCCCAAATGAGGGGGCAAACTAACTCCTCGCTTCCAGGGCATTCTAGGGTTGACTATTGCAAGAACTTAAATTCTACTCTTCGATTCACGGCGCGGCCCTGCTCGGTATCGTTGGTATCAATGGGCTTTGATTCCCCGTAGCCGCTGGGGATGAGGTTGTCACGTTCGCAACCTACCGAAACAAGGTAGCCTACCACGGACTGCGCTCGTTTGCGCGAAAGCTCCAGGTTATACTCGTCCGAGCCGATATCATCGGTATGGCCCGCTATCTCCACCCGCGTCTCCGGATTCTCCTTAAGGATCTTTGCCAATCGGTTCAACTCAGGAAAGGACTCAGGCCACAGGCTGTAGCGGTCAAAATCGAAGAAGATGTTGTTGATTCGCACCGCGATCCCCTTTTGTCTGATCTCTGAAATCGAGGCCAGGGCGATGTCTTCCGTTATATCCACCGCCTCGGTTTGTTCGGTTAAATCTACGTTCTTGGAGACAGGATAGTAGCCCTCCTTCTCCGCGTAGTAGCCGTAGTTTGCCCCCAGGGGGAGAACGATAAAGTAGCTCCCGTCCTGAGGATTGCTTCTGAGTTCCCCTACGTTCTCGCCGGTTGCCAGATTCTCCCATTTTATCGCCGCGGTCAGGGAGTTACCTTTCTCGTCCATAACATTGCCCGAGATCGTCGCTACGGCCTCGGGGCGTGCCTGGCTCGGCAGGGTGATGGAGTAGATGTCGTAGCCGCCATGCCCTGCGTCTACCTCGTAGGCGGCAAAGTAGGCAACCTCGCCCGATGTGGCAACCGTGTATCCCCAGTCGTCACCCGCGGTGTTGATCTCCTTGCCCAGATTAACCGGTTCGCTCCAGGATGTCCAGGATGTCTCGCTTAACCGAACCGTTTTGAATACATCCAGCCTGCCCAGACCGTAGTGGCCGTCGGATGAGAAGTAAAGGGTCTTGCCGTCCGGATGAAGGAATGGCGTGCGTTCTGCATAATGGGTGTTGATGCAAGGCCCAAGGTTCACAGGCTCGCTGTACCCCTCTGGGGTGCGCAGCGAGACGTATATGTCGGTATTCCCCCAGGTGTTGCCGTGGAACGGTTCATCCTTGGGGTGAAACTCCCCGATGTTGGCAGGCCTGTCCGAGGAAAAAAATATCACCTTGCCGTCGCTTGAGATGAACCCATCGGACTCGAAGTATATGCTGTTTATAGGCCTTGGGAGATGCTGCATCCTGGCCCAACCCTGCCGGGTCCTGTCGGAATAAAAGATATCGCCGCCCCCAAAGCTGCCCGCATAGTTGCCGAAAAGGATAAGCCGGTTGCCGTCCGCCGAGATCGAGCAAAGCGACTCATTCCGCATAGTGTTAACCCCCGTAACACCCGTAACACCCGTACCACCTGCACCCAGATTCTCGGCCTTGCCCCATCGACCGTTCCGCAAGCGGGAGACGTATATGTCCTCCTCGCCGAAGCCGTCTGAGCGGTCCTTGCCGGTAAAATAAAGGTGCCTTCCGTCGGCTGTGGGTACTGGCAACCCCTCGTGAGCGCTGGTGTTGATGCCCTGGCCCAGGTTGGCGACCACAAGACCCTCTTCCTCGGCCTCAAGCAGCGCGATTACCTTTTCAAACCGCTCGTCCATGGTATCAAACAACCCCCGATAGCGCTCGTAGACCTCGGCCGCCTGCTCCCACTCGCCGGCACGGATGTAAGGCTCGGCAACACGTTCGAGCGCCACGAAAGCCTCCTCGCCGGGCGCGCTGCGTTTGATGAACCGCTCGTACCTTTTGATCTCCTCAGGACTGGCAGGCCCCCTCTTCCTGCTGAGATCTGCAAAGGTCTGCCTCATGGCGCAGCCGGAGGACAAAATCACGGCCAGCACTGTCATAACTCGCATGCCTGATAACCTTCGACCCATGTATTACTATGCCGCAGAGAACGGCTTTGTCAAGGTGTATATTCCTCTCTCCAACACCTGAAGCGGGCTATCTGATATCTCCATTATCCGGTCAGGCATTATTTTTCGGCGTCCCCGCGGCGCCGCGAATCTGCGGCGTGGGGTGAAAAGGAGGGGAGCGTTAGCTCCCCCTTTCCTTGACATGAGGTCAAAAAGAGGTAATATACGAGATATTTAAAAAGGAGGAATTCATGAGACCAATGTTTATATTGGCATTTTTACCGGTGGTTTTGTTTGCCCTTGAGCCGGTAAATCTCATCAAGGACGCAGGGTTCGAAAAGGACAGCGAGGTGTGGCTCGAGCGTTCGGAAATACACGGGCCTGGTGGCTTTGACTCCACCGTTTATAACCGTCACGATCCTGACAGTGTCTATATAGGTAACTACTGCGGTTCAATAGACGGCCGGAAAAGACCCGCTCAAAATCTCCCTTTTAATTATGGAATTGAAGGACAGTTCTATCAGGTACTCCCTTATTCTAAGAAATTGAAGGACTTGGACAGCCTTGGGTTTTTCCATATGACTCTCTTTCGCAATGAAGGCTCCAAGTATTCTGCCTGGGATTATGGTACAAGTCTTTACTTCACCAAGCCGTCCGATGGCGTCCTTATTGAGGTTGTTTATGACTGGGGAGCGCCTGATCTCACACCTACCCCTGACAACCCCTCTTATAAACATTTCCCCGACACCATAGCTAATGAAGGGACATGGTACGACCTCAAGCGCGATCTTAAAGCCGACCTGATTGGACTAAAGAAGCTGTCAGAGGACATTGAGCTGGACACCTTCCTGCTTTTTGGGGCTAGCTGGCTTATCTCAGGCGCTTGGCGCGGCCAGAAGGCGTTTTTTGACGGCGTACGGTTGACCGGCTACGCGGACTACGACGTTGGGGTGAAGGAGATATTATCAGGTGACTCCATTCAGCCCAGTATGATATACATACCTGAAGCAAGAATAAAGAACTTTGGGCGTGAGAATGCTCCGGAGTTCTACGTAATTGCTGAGGTTTGGGAAGAGGAAACTCGCATCTACTACGACTCACTGCCGTGGTCTTTAGACTCAGATACCGAAGACATAGTAAGTTTCAAAGAACTTATCCTTGAGCCTCCTCTGGTTCCACAGTACACCCTTACCATCCGCACCGTGATGGAGCCTGACGAGTGCGATGAAGACGACGAGGTGTCACGGACACTTTTTTATTCCGCTATCGCGGAGAAGCCGGTTGTCAATGATTTCAACCTTGAAGTCAAGGGCTTCTGCTCAGATGGTGTGTTACGGGTCTCCTACTCCCTGCCCTTCGGCGAATCCGGCACCCTAACCCTCTACGACGCCACGGGCCGCCGGATTGAGCGTATGACGGTGAGGGAATCCGGAGAAAAGAGCTTCTCTGCTTCTCTTCCCTCCGGTGTCTACTTCGTGCGGCTGGAAAGTGCTGACTTAACGATCACAAGAAAAGCTGTCTTACTTCGCTAGCCGGGGTCCCCGCACGGGTGCGAAGCAGCCGTGTGGGGTAAAAAGAAAGGCGTCTACTTCGTGCGGTTGGAGACGGGGTATTCACATCTGACGCAAAAAACAGTGGTGGTGCGTTAAGTTCAAATACCCATCCCCCTAAAAGGTAGATGTGGGTAATTTGTTTCCACCCTCCCCCTACCCCCTCCCGTCAAGGGAGGGGGAATTAAATCGTGAAGCCAAGCGACGAAGAGAGTGGTAGTGATACGCTGAAAGCAATACTCCTCCCCCTTGACGGGACGAAGTCCCGGAGGATAAGGGTTGGGGTGAGATCGCTTCGTCCGGCATTCTGTCGTCCTCGCGACGACGGGCAGGTTTTACCTGCGATCTTTTACCCTAAGTACCCCTTCGTGGCACACGTATCCGCAGTAACAAAAGGAGCAATAAAAGGTCTTGACTTTGGGACGGGTTGGAGTAGACTTAGGCTTAAATGCCCCGAAGGAGGCTCGATGGCTAAACGCGGTGCAGGCTTAAAGAGGTTCCGTGGCCCGTTCGTGCTGCACATGATGGATCTTTTTAGATCCATACGACGCTCCAGGCAACCGTTTGCCCTGAAGGTAAGGTTTCCCAGACAGGATGCGGCAGGGACGATCTTCTTTGAGAAAGGCAAACTGGTGCACGCCGAGTTCCGAGATAAAACCGGTGAAGAGGCGTTCTCTGAGATCCTGACGAGACGCGACGGGGATTACGAAACGATCCGGGGCCTTGCCGCAGATGTGGTAAGCATCGAGCGCGACGCACGAGATTTGATCGCTGAGTGCGAGGCGCGTGTAGCGGAAAAACAAGAATCCATCCAGCCAGAGCTTGCAATCACGGAAGAAGGTGCCGAGGAACCCAGCAGGGAAGGCAAGAAAACCACCAGTAGAGCAAGAGAAGAGGTCAAGCCCGTCCCGAAGAAAGAACTCGAGGTTGCCGAGTGGTCGCCGCCTCAACCGCCGGATCGAGGCCTCCAGGAGGAGGCCTGGATGAAGGACTGGGGCGAGAAGACCCCAGGCTTCCGGTCGGCTCACATAGTGCGGAATGACGGTACCAGGATCATGGAGGTATCAGCCGAAGGGGCTGAGCAAGAACTCGACATTGATGCTGTAGATGAGTTGTGCAGATCCTCAGCACGGCTCATCGGAAAGGCCGACGCATCGGAGTTGAAGGGGCTGCGCTTTGAAACAGAAGATGACCTATGCTTTGTCTCAGCGCTAGGCCGGGGCTACCTCCTCGTGGTCTCTCTTGATCGAACCGCCCTCCCTTTGTCCTCAATAGAGCATCGCCTGAACCAGCTCGTTGGAGCGCTAAACGATTCTCTGGAACGGGCCTGATCCCTCCCCGGACAGCACATCCCCCACTACCCACTAACCGGCTAATATCTAAAGAGATAGCGAAAGGGTCTAGAAGCTTAGGCAGAGCTTGCAGGAGACCGCAAACCCGTCACCTGCCGGATACAGACCTATGCGAACAGGCGGGACTCCCCCCTCGGCCCAGCCGAGTTTATGCGCAAGCCAGGAGCCGAGGAAGGCTCCACTGACCCCGGCCGCAACCGGAAGCGCTGCCGCTAGAACCTCCACAGGGCGATCCACCAGGTGGGGGTTGTACTCAGCGGTGTCGGCCTTGGTCTGGGAAAGTATCAATAACGATATCCCGCCTGCGGCCAATGCCCCCAGTTCCGCCCCAACCCACTTGGGCCAGAATGGGGTCTTTCTCCCCATGGCAAGCCCTGAGACGTGCACACCAAGGGCCGATCCGAATGGCACGCCTACGCTGTAGGCTGCAGCTACCGCCGCGCGTTGCTTGGTGCGAAGCGGGTACTCCTCGGTTGTATCCGAGATCTCTGGAGCCGCAATCCATGCCAGCTCCCCGGTTAGGAATCCTGCTGCCGCCGCACCCATAAGGCCGATCACAGCCTGCTCAATTAGAGCTCCAGTATCAACCCGCGGGACAGCACACACACTAAAGCTCGCAAGCAACATTAGCGAAACAAAGCTTCCCATAGATAGCTCCTTTACAGCGTGCCCTTTGGGTAAAGTTCTTTGTAAAATACTCGGTGGCGCTTGTAAATCTTGCCGCCCAGCTTATCCATCTCCGCACGCACCCTGGTATTGTCTTCAAGCTCGTGGTGACTATCCGAGTGCGTCATCTTCGCCTTGCGAGCACTGACATACAAGGCGTTGGCCATGAGCACATCCAGTCCCTTTCCGCGATGCCCCTCTTTGATTGCTCCCAAAAGCATATCCAGCCGCTTGGAGCGGCGGCGTGCCGCAAGGATCTTGAATATCCCAAAGGGGAAAAGCCTGCCGCGAGCCGCGCGTATACCCTCGGTCATATCCGGGATTCCTATGGCGAAGCCAACCACCTGATCGTCCAGGGTAACGGCCTTTACGAAACGAGGGTCCAGAATTGGGATGTAGGTGGCGGCAACCTTTTGAATCTCCTCCTCGTTCAGCGGAGAGAACCCGTAGAGATGGCTGTAGGCCTCGTTGATCAGAGCAAAGATCGGTTCGATAGAGGGCTTGAACTCCTTGCGTTTGGCAAACTCCTTTAACCTGTAGCTCGTGCGGGAAGAGAGCCTTTTTGCGATCTTGGCATAGACCGGCGGCAAGGGGTTGCTAAGCTCCACAAGATAGGTAACCCAGTCGGTCTCCTTCGCGTATCCTGCCCGTTCAACAAGCGCTGGGGTATATGGGGGGTGCCACCAGGTGGCTATAGAGGCGCGTTCCTCGAATCCCTCGACAAGCATCCCCTCCGGATCCATGTCGGTAAAGCCCAGCGGTCCAACGATGCGATCGCACCCTTTTGAACGCGCCCACTCCTCCGCCGCACCAAGGAGCGCAGATGCCACTCCCTGATCGTCTACGGAATCGAAGAACCCAAAACGCGCCTCGCGTTTGTCTTGAAACTTATTCAGCTTGTGGTTGATAAGCACCATGACGCGGCCCACCGGTTTGCCGTCACGGCATGCAAGGTAAAGCTCCCCGTCGGAGAAACTCCACGCGTCGTTCTTAGCAGGGTCAAAGAAACTTTTCTCGTTTTGATAGATGGGATGCACCCACTGCGGATAGCGATCCTCGTAAAGCTTCTCCGGGAAGTAGATGAAAAGTTTCCTCTCCCTCCTCGTGCGAACCTCACGAATCTCAACTGACATCAAGCCTCCTTGGGTAGGGGGTATTATGCGGGAAATAGGGCCTTAGTCAAGGACTATTACCCCACATCGTTGCTTGGCAACGCCACGGGCACCCCGAAAAGAGTAACCCTGGCAGGACCCTATGCGTTGGTGCGCTGTGCCTTACTTGCCGGGAGGCGTGCGGAGCTCTGAAAGTCTGGCTGAAAGCTCTGCGCCCAACTCGGTAAGCTTAAATGTGTCTCGCGATCCTGCTACAAGACCCGCCTCCTCGATCAACGTGAGCGAGCTCTCCACCGCACTCTGCGGCAGCTGTATACGCCGGATATCCCGGACACTTGCCAGGATCTCTGCTATCCCCAACGGTGTCTGGCTCTCGGCAAGGGTCTCTATTATGGCGGAGGAGACGGTAGTCCCGAAAAAGAAACCCATCAAAGCCTTTGAAAGCTCTTCTGAATACATTTTTTCCTCTCCAGTTCAGGGATTATTTGAGGTTTCGGTTCCAGGTTGACCGATTACATGCACGTTTCTCAATAACGACCTCCTTTTGGTTCTCTGTATTAGATTTGACACTTAATTATTGTCATACTCACCGGGATGTCAAGGTATCTTTACCCCAACCGAACGCAGAGCATTCGGTTGGGACCCCGGAAACATCCTAACGATTAAGGAAGGCTTCGGTAGGCCTCGCTTCGAGGTGCAACACCGTAAACAACAATACGTTTCTCCTCGTGGTATACCCAATATAAGACCCGCCACTCACCTATCCGCAAGCGACAAAGTCCCTTAAGGCTTTCCGGTAAAGAAGTAAGTTGATGATGCACCACCTCATCTCCATGTCCCGCAAGCCACTTAAGCTTATCTAGCACCCTCAAGGAAACATTCCTGTCCAAATTCTCAATCTCCTTAAGAGCCTTCTTAGTAAACACCAGATTAAACATTCTCGGTTGAATCTTACTTGGGTTGTTATAATTGTCAAGACGACTGGGTGGATTTTTCATGCAACTTGAGACAATTCGGATAGTTATCGCTTTGATGAAACAATTGAAATTCTATCGAATGTTGAAAATTTTTTGTATTCCATAAGACTCTTGGGGAAGACGACTCAGTTTTTCCTACCGGAATAAAAGATTATTGGGAGAGTTTTTTCTCAACCTCTTCTAGAGACACAACTTCTCCTTTAAGGTCCTCTTCCCTTGCTTTGAGCATGCGTTTAACAAACCTAGGGTTATGCGCAAGGAGCCAGTCCTCCAGGTCTTCTTTGGTCTCGGCGCTCTCCCACACTGAAATCGGGATAGTTATTACATCTCCGTTCTTTTTAGTCATCGTAAGATGATAAATACTTTTTCAACGATGTCAAGGCGAGTCCGGCATGCTCATTCGTCGCTGCCAGTCGCCGTATCCGGGCTCGGCCAGTAGCGACCAAAGTTCTCGCGGAGCTCGGAGCCTGTGATGACGAGTTCTGAGGCGATGTCGAGACCCGAGAGCCGCGAGAGGATTGCGATTGCTGTATCCGAGCTCTTGTTTTCGGATGCGCGTAACTCCTCAAGGAACTGCGGGATAAGCTGGGGGTTGCCTGACTTTTCGACCACCTTTGCCCAGAAGTACGGGGCGATAAGGTAACCGAACATGCCAACCGACCTGCCGCCTCCAAGATCTGTAACATCGCCCCCTTTCCAGGTTTTAAGGTCGTAGGTTTTCTCAGGATCGTATCCCGACCACTCTTCGTTATGCAGATAGGAAAGACCTATGGGATGGTAGCGCTTTTCTATCTCGAACATGGTGTAGTTGGCAAGCCCATCGCCAATCCAGCGGGTGCTGTAATCAGAGGTAACGTCGAGATAGATTACGCCGAGCGAGGTCTCCACCCATTCGTGTGGAAGCGTTCCTAAAACAAATCCGCTTTGCATCCTGGCGGTTGTCCACCAGCCGCCGTCGAAGTGAAGCCCAAATGGAGCTTGTTCTTCTTCAATGACGACCTTTAAGGGCATAAGCCGCATCCTAAGAATGCTGTCAATTACCGCCTTGCACTTTTTTTCGTGCTCGAGGATTACTTCCGCTTCGCTTTTGTACTTTTCCGGGTAAAGAACCCTTATCCCCTCCCCCTCTATCTCAGGCATGCCGTAACTCATTTTTAAAGGTGCTTGTCTTGTTTCCCGCATGAGCTTGAGGATTAATCTGATAGATCCAAAGAAACCTAGGTTAACGACTTCCGTGGAATCGCCAATTGGCACACATCCCATTGCGGAAGAATAGTGATTCACCGGTTGGCTGCAATATGCGTTAAATTTGACCTTCGAGCGCTGGCTGCGCGGCACCCAGAACAGCACCTCGCCGTTCTTATCGGAGTACTTTTCTTCTCTGCCCCTTCTGGTTTCGAGCACGCATTTCACGCCCTCGGCCGGGTTGTAAAACGTATCCAGAAAAAGGTAGAATACGGGAAGGCTGTCGCTTTTCGTTAACGCCGAAATGGACTTAAGTTTTCCTTTGAGATGCTCGGTGAGCTCGGTCGTATCGGTATAGTTCTGAACATCACCGGCGGATAGCGGGACCGCGGACGACACCAAAAGCGCCATCCCAACCGCCAGTCCTGTGATTCTTGTTTTGTTTTCCATCTCCTCCTCGGTTTATATTGATGTAAAGCAAACGATATTTAACCGTGGGTAAAAATGACCGCTGATTATATCTGGTTCAGCGGCCAAAACCTCTATGGGTTCCCTACAAAGGTAGAGAACTATGGTACGTTTATTATAAACAAATGAGAATCCTTGTCAAGTCCTCGCATTGCCTCACCATTTCAGGCCGTGCCATCTGGAAAGGAGGGATCTCAAACAAAAGTAAACGACACCGAAAATTCACCGATTGAAAGAATAGCATCACTTCAGGTTGACAAAATCTGCATTATGGATATGGTAGGTTCATGGTGGGGCGCAGATCTGTGGTCGCTTTATTTATACGCGGATGCATCTTTCAGAGATGGTTGGCATTGTTCAAAGGATGTAGCTAGATGAACAGCAACCCTTTGCACGTTCTGCTCTGGACCGGCGTTGGATTTGCTGCCGGCTCAATGATGTTTTCGGTATGGCTGGGGAAATTGCTACTAAAAAAAGACGTCAGGGAGTACGGCGATGCCAACCCCGGTGCCATGAATGCGTGGAAGGCGGGCGGCTGGAAGATAGGTCTTCCTGCAGGAATTCTTGAGCTCTGCAAAGGCGCTGTCCCGGTAGGGCTGGCTCATTGGGTATTCGGTATCAATGGATGGATGCTGGTGCCGGTTGCTCTGGCTCCCATCTTGGGACACGCGTTCTCACCGTTCCTGAAGTTCAAAGGTGGAAAGGCGATAGCGGTAACATTCGGCGTATGGACTGCTATCACTATCTGGGAGGGACTGGTGGTCCTTGGACTCCTCATAGGGCTCTTCTATCTCCTTATCGATCATCCCTCCTGGTCGGTCATCTTCGGTATGCTCGCATTCCTAGGCTACCTTCTCCTCCTCGGCCTGTTTGTTCGAGGATTGGAGATACCGCTGCTCGCCATCTGGGCAGGCAACATGGCAATATTCCTGTACAAGCACCGGATCGATCTGAAGAAAGCTATCAAACCCAGGCCTTACATCCTAAGGCTCCTCAGGAGGGCCTCTTGAGTAATATCTGGATAAACATTCAGGTTATTACTATCGTTTTCCTCCTGCTATTATTGCTGATTGCCCTCAGCAACACAAGGAGCTTCCGCAGGTTAGGAGACTATCCTGCGCCCTCTCGCTTCCTGCGTGTCTCGATTCTGGTGCCTGCACGTAATGAAGAAAAAAACATCGCTGCATGCGTGCGTTCGCTTCTGGCTCAGGACTACCCTGACTTCGAGGTGATCGTCCTTGATGACGAGTCTACTGACAGGACCTGGGAGGTGCTTGAGGGATTAACAAAAGAGAACAAAAGCTTGAAAATCCGTAAGGGCGAGCCTTTACCTGAGGGTTGGATAGGCAAGCACTGGGCATGTCATCAGCTGGTAGGGGTTGCAGATGGAGAACTGTTTCTGTTTACCGATGCCGATACCCGTCATCATCCAAACACCCTGCGAGAAGCGGCGGCAGCTTTTGAGGCGGAAGAGGCCGATTTTCTTACCGCCCTGCCCAGGGAAGAAGCTAAATCTTTGGGCGAAAAGTTGACCATACCCGTTATGTCCTTCGGCATCAACTCCTTTTTGCCTGTCGGTTTTGCGCATAGAACTCGCTTATCTGCCTTTTGCCTCGCAGTTGGTCAGTTCATGCTCTTTCGCCGCAAGGCTTATGAAAAGATCGGGGGTTACGAAACCGCAAAGCAAAAAGTGCTGGATGATGTCTGGTTCGGACGAAGGATCAAGGCACAAGGGTTACGTTGGAGAATAGTGGACGCAACTCACTATATCAGTTGCCGGATGTATACAAATCTGCAGGAGGTCTCCGAGGGCTTCAGCAAGAACCTGTTCGCCACCTTCGGCAACAATCTACTCGTATACATACCGGTCTGGCTGTGGCTTACTACGGTATTCATCTTGCCGGTGCTCGTGCTTGGATTAGCCATAACCGGAGTTGGCGTCTCTGAAACCTCGGTGGTGCTTGCCCTCGTCACCGTAGGATGTTCAATTATCCTGTGGGGAATAACACACTTGCGTTTCCACTACCCTTTATATCTAACGCTTCTCTATCCGGTTATCGTTTTCTTATGGGTTCTCATGGCCGTCCGCTCAATGGTCATGACCATTGCCGGTAAGAACACATGGAAGGGCCGCACACTCAATATCAAAGAGAAACCTGTGGAAGAATCCGAGGATCTTGAGGATGTCCGGGACCGTCCCGCCTAAACTGAATTCCTTACTGGGATACAAGTAATTGACGATACAGAATCTAAAACCGTCTGTTTGCACAGGCTAGAGAGCCTGTGCCACACGATAGATGTTGATGTGTAGCGGCTTTGTGGGGTAAAAATGACGCGGTCATCGCACTCCATAGCAGCAGAGGAACAGAGGGTGAGGGAAATGATGTAGAACACTCCTGTCTGTTCATAAATCCCGACCCCTATTAATCCGAAGCTAGTAGTGATAAGCAACCATTATGGTTCCCGGGCCGGTGTGTGAGCCTATCAGAGGAGTCAACTGCGAGACAAACAGAGTTTCCGCCCCCAGCTCCTCGATCCCTTGTTTCAACCTGGATAGAGACTCTTCGGAGATATCGGCATGGGCAACGGCTAGCCTGACTTTTCCTTTCCGGGAAACCCTCTTTAATTCATTTATTATTGCTGTAATTATATCTTTACTAAACAATTTGAGACCGGTCATCTTTACCTGGCCGTTCACAATCCCTATAGCCGGACGAACCCCTGCCTTTTGCAGAGCCAGGGCCGGCGTGGCCCACGGTTCATGAAGTCTGCCGCCGCGTACCAGCCAGACAAGATCCTCCATAAAAGCAAGTAGTTTTACACCCTCTTTGAATTCTTCCAATATCTTTAGGATCTCGGGAAGCTCTTTGCCCTGATTAGCTAACTCCTGCGCCTTCCAGACCACCAACCCTTCGGCTACCGAAGCCAGGTGGGTATCGAAGAGTTCGATCCGCTCCTTATCCTCAGGAGCCATCTGGTCTCTCGCCTGGGTTGCCGAATCAAACGTACCTGACCATCCTTTGAATAGTAGAATCACTAGCACCTTATCGAATTTCTCAAGAGACCTCTTGTAGGCTTTCTTAAACCTTAAAGGCGGGGGAGCAGAGGTCTTGGCTGTCTTTTTGAGCTCTCTCATCCTCTGATAAAGAGCTTTTGTATCTTTGATCTCCTCGTCTTCATCCGGGAACCAGACCGGGTATTTAGCTACCTCTATATCGTGCTTTAGAGCGAAATCTTCTGATAGATTGGACGCCTCGTCGGTTACTATACCTATTTTTCTTCGGGCTGAGGTGTCCATAATTATCCCTCCTCGGTTAAATCTTCTATCCTGAAATCATGTATATCGCTGAACCTACCTGCAACCTCGGCTACCTTCTCGGGAGAATCGGTATGGATGTGTAAAGCAACCCTTTTTTGGGACGGTGAGACGTTGATATCCAGACTATCCCCTAAGGGCGAGAATGCTTCTCTAAGTGCATCTTCGTTGAGATCCTCTTCCCCTTTTATTACTACCACCACCCCTGCCCTTTCCTGGATCGCTTCAGCTATCGCCTCCTGCAAGCCCTCCAGGAAGATCAAAAAGCCCAGCGCACCGGCATCAACCACATGATTGGCTTGCAGCGCCTGGATCTCCTCGGGTGTATTCTTCCCCTTAAGTAGATCGCCTAACCTGTCGGTGGTCCCCTCAACGGCAATCCTGGCCTGAGAGATAATCTCTCCAAACAGAGAGACGAGGTTCTTTTCTTGTTCATAAACACCCAGGGCGGTCTGAGCAGAAACCTGGATAGGATCCAGGATGGTTCCCTCTCGCGGCTCGGCAAATACTCGATACCCACAATCCCTTCCCCTTTCCATGGCGTGGGCCAGGCTCATTGAGTTAAGGACCAGCTCCTCCTGTAGATAGTTAAGGAAACCTGCGAACCATCCGGTAAAGATCATCCCCGCGTTACCCCTGGCCGCTTCCAGCAGTATCTCCTCCTGAAGGCTCTCGATCAGCTCTCGCTTGGGACAACGGTCGGTTTGTTTTATCCCTCTAAGGATACTCTTCAGGGTAACCACCAGGTTGTCCCCGGTATCGCAGTCCCTGACCGGGAAGTAGTTCATGTCGTTCACTTCCTCTTTTCGGGGGGAGATACGGTCAAGGAACTTGGTAAAGATTTTTACCAGAAGACCCTTTGAGATCTCTATCTCAGAGATAAAGATTCCCTGAATCTTATCCTTGGTTTGAGACATGGTGTCTGAATTCTAACCACGAGACTGCGCGTGTCAACCCAAAACCCTCACCCCATGAAATATCTCTACAATAAAGAAACACCCCCGCGTAAGCGAAGGCACCAAGCTCCTCGGGGTCCCTGCGGCGTTGTGTACGCTTCGCAGAAACGGCAGCAACGACATGGGGTGAAAAGAACCCCAAGTCGCACGGCCAAAGTGGACTAAGCTGACGGCTCACGGCTGATCGCTGTCAGCTGACCGCTGTCGGCTGTGAGCGGTGAGCCGTATGCGAAACCGTTGACATCTCCCAAACATCCCTCTATACTAAATCACTAAATAACATCA
Organism: candidate division TA06 bacterium B3_TA06; assembly: GCA_005223075.1. Lineage (NCBI taxonomy): Bacteria > candidate division TA06 bacterium B3_TA06. The sequence continues at coordinate 82,745 of NJBO01000007.1, forward strand.
AGGAGGTTGCAGATGAAAAGATCGGTGTTAATGACGTTAGGATTGCTTCTCGGGGTGAGCGTGGTGGTTGCTGCGCCTGTTCTGTTTGAAGCCTACCAAGAAGGTACGGTTTCTATACCCATGGATAAAGAAGATACTCTAAGTGTAGTTGAGGTATCGTTTTCCGTTGACTCTGCTTGTTACGCTCAGTTCGCCGCAGGAGGACAGGCAAAGAATGCAAAGCTAGGGCTGGAGTTGGATGGGAACAGCTTGCCGCCTGTGGCGCTCGTGATCACGGACGGCAGAGGTGGAACAGTATCGTTTACTCTTATCTACACCTATCTGCTTGATTCTGGGGAGCACGCCGTCTCTCTGCGACTTGCTCATCACTATATCGCCCGCGATTATACTGCTACTTGCAGAGATGCCTACCTTCAAGCCCTTATCTTCCTGCCGGATACCGCAACTGCTATTGCGGAGCAGCCCACCAGCGATGCCGAGCCGACGGGCAATACCCCAAGCCTGATAAGTTCAAGACCATACGTGAACGTGGCCGGGGCAAGCGAGCTTGTGGACGCAACGGGACGAGTGATTGAGGGAGCGATCTTAGATAACAAGGTCTTCATCTCCAACCTACCCACCGGCACCTACTTTGCACGGGACGGCGAGCACACGATAGTAAAAATCGTAAAGGTCGAATAAACCACAGATTACACAAATTTCACCGATTTGGTAGGGGCAAGGCATGCCGTGCCCCTTTTGCAAATTGCGCCGGAGTAGATCCAACGCAGCCACAACGCTTCGCTCGCGGATGGGCAAACGATCTCCTGGAAAGAACCCCAGGCCGAGATTTGATCAGACATTCAGCCAATTTCCTTCTTTGACGTCGCCCTTCGGTCGAGTAGATTTTTATGTAAGGCAATAGGAAGGGAAAATGCTAGTTTCGATATAGAGATTAAATCTCGATATTTTGTCAATTCTTTATGTATCTGGCTACGTTTTCTAAGGTGACTAGATTGTTTCATTGGCAATCTTTGAAATTTCGGGTAAAAAAAGTTGCTGAATCGCACTCCCAGGGATGGGCAAATTTCTACCCCAAAAAAGCACAAAAATACCCCAAAAAACATCCCGAATTGCATTCAAATCTGACGAACGTTGCCATAATCTGATACCAAAAACCCCGCCTTTCAACGGGGGGATAAAATTCTTCGGGGTGAAAAAAACCTCAAGCCGCACGGCCAATTCACTTGACCGGATCAGGATTTCGGTTATATTCCGAGTATGATAAACGCCTTCTCAGTTGACCTGGAGGAATGGTTCTGTGGACACATCCTGAACAAAGCCGTTAAGAAGAACGAGTGGAACAACCAGGAACTCCGGGTCGTTGAAGATACGAGGCGTATGCTGAAGCTTTTTTCCAGACATGATACGGAAGCGACCTTCTTTGTGTTGGGCTGGATCGCAGAGCGCTCGCCCGAGCTGATCAAGGAGATAGCCGATCACGGTCATGAGATAGCCACCCACGGATATTCACATACCTCGCTTACCGAGATGACACCTCGATCCTTCGAGCAGGATCTAAAGAAGGCCATTGACGTCACAAGAAGATGCGTAAAACAGGAGATATTGGGGTTTCGTGCGCCCTCTTTTACCATCACGAGCGCGACCTTGTGGGCGTTACAGATACTTAAAGACAACGGCATCCGATACGACTCCTCCATCTTCCCCTTAAGCCTTCATCCTGATTACGGCATCGGCAATGCGCCGCTGGCAATCCACAAGCTGGATAACTCATTAATAGAGGTCCCCTTAAGCTGCGTGGAGATCCTGGGCAAAAGGATACCTTGCGGAGGGGGTTATTTCAGGCTCTATCCCTACGGCCTGACAAAGGCGATTCTTAAGCGATGCAACCGCCAGGGGCGTCCTGCTGTCTTCTACCTGCACCCGTGGGAGCTTGACCCAGCCCAACCAAGGGTCAAGCTGGGGCCAATCAATACGCTCAGGCTAACCCTAAAGCTTTCAGAACCGATCCAAAAGCGAACCTTTCTTGATGTCGGCTGCGGGGCAGGTCGCTACTCGTTGGAGCTCGCCCGAAGAGGAGCTATAAGTGTAGTAGGTATAGATGTTTCAGGGAGGATGATCGAGGTTTCAAAAAAGCGCGCTCAAAAAGAGGCTCTGGAAGAGAAAGCCCGGTTTATCCAGACAGACATAATGGAATACGGTCCGGACGAGGCCTTTGACATCTGTATCGGGATGGGTCTACTGGATTATATTAAGGATCCCTTGCCGACGCTGATTAAAATAAGTGAGTTGACCAGGGAGAAAGCCTTTCTTAGCTTCCCTGTACTTTGGAGTTGGAGGACGTTACCCCGCAAGATCAGGCTGGGATTAAATCGATGCCCTGTTTACTTCTACACAAGGCGCAGAATCCACGAGCTACTTTCGAAGGCAGGGTTCAAAAAGGTTGAGATCAAGCAGATGGGCCCCATGTACTTTGTGATCGCAGTCCCGGATAACCCCTGATCTGATTAAAGATAATCCGACAGAAAATTCTGGCTGGAAGCTTGGGTTTAGAAATACCTTGTCCATGGTCAATACATCGTTACCAGGTAGGAGGGGGTTGAGGTCATCGAGGAGGGCCACTGGGAAGAGAGAGAAGTTATCATCGAGGTGATTGTAACCAAGAGATTGAAGTTTGGTTTATGCCCCTCAAGGGTACAAGGGGCGACAGCCCACCCATACCTTTACCGAAGTGTGGCCTTTTGATGTTATAGACATACTGCCATGCCTGAGCTGATCGTAACAGATCGTCAGTATCCTTCCAGCTGAGTATACAGGGCAGATAGAACTCCTGATCATCGGTAAGATGACTTCTTTCTACACGACCGTTATACCCCTTACGTCCCAAAGGTATTCTTGCCAGCACAGCGTTCCAGGGACTGTAGAGAGTCTCTTGGAGTCTCTCCAGCGTCCTTGGGCTCTTTCCACCAAATACCCTATGGGGCAACTTCTTGCCCCAAGGGGCACGCTGCTCCTCGCCTGAGTCCGTCTTTAACCCTCCTTTTGCCCCTTCGGGACAAAAGATCGGGGTCCCCGCACGAACTTCAGTTCGTGTGGGGTGAAAGAACGGCTCCTTTACTTCCCATGCCCAGTGGGCAGGGTAGAAGCGTTTGCCCCCTCCTTTTCTCCTTTGGAGAAAAGATCGGGGTCCCCAAGCGGTTGCTTCGCAACCGCTTGGGGTGATAGGACGTTTTGAGAGGCGAGATGTGAGGACGGCGGGAACGATCCCGTAGTCCTTTCTCTCCCTCCTCCTCGTATCTGCGAATCCACTTATACCCCTACGGGGCACTTACGTACTACCTGTCTGGATGTCCCTATCTCTCTTGCCGTTGCCGAGATGCTTGCACATCGCGGGTAAGTCTCTATAATCATACGTCTTGCCTGGATGGGGTTCATTTTGTGTAACCTCTGGTAAGATACTTGCATAAGCGGTGGATCTCCTTTCTTAGTTCTCTTTTTGTAAGTCTAAAGGAGATCCCCGCCTTTTCTAATATTCTCCCCACCCTCTTACCAACCTGGTAACCATCTCTTGGCGCACGCACCACACCCCCTTGACAAGTCTTAGCAATAAACTATACTTAACAAGCTAAAGGAGGCTATGCATGGAGAGTCGAAGCAAACCAAAACCCGAGAGGGGATCTGAGCATTACCCAAGCCCTGAGCGGATGCGTGAGATTGAGGAAGTATTCCGCAAGATGGAGCTTGATACGGAGGAGAAACGGAGGGAGATGTCATCAAAGGGGTATGTGTGCGAACCTGAAGAGCCTTCTAAGAAATGCTGGGTAACCAGCTTGTCAGATTCATCTAACCTGGATGTCTTCAAAAGACAATAATGCCAAATTGGAAAGATCTCCTTGAGGAAATAAAGACTTACCCCCCGCCCACAAGTCCTTTCGACGCTGTTAGACGGAAATATCTTAAACAATTACATAAAACTTCAGGGCGCAATATAATCCGTGCACCACGCCTGTGTCCTTACTCTAAGTGAAACACCAGCTTATAAGATTATCGAAAACCACGAAGGGGTCGCTTACATTAAAAACGTAGGTCTAGGTAAACCTACATAATCCTGATATTCTAAAGCTCGCGTTTGAGAGCGGGCTTTTTCTTTTGTAGAATCTAGAACGTAAACCGCACGCCGATTGAGAAGGGGGTAGCCTCGATGATTGAGGATTGGCTGGGATTTTCATCCCCCTGTGGCTTTCCCCACCAGTTCTGCCAGGAGTAGAAGAAGAGCGCGGTGCCTGCACCGAGGACGGCGCCGGCTGCAACGTCGCCCGGATAATGGCGGTTGTCGGCAACACGCGTCCAACAGACCCAGCCCGCACCAGCGGCAAGGAGAGCAGTAATCCCCGATTTCGCGGCTATCGCAAGAGGCTCGTCTGCGCGCCACTCGTCCCAGGTGAAAAGACTAAGATAGGTGGCAACATTGAACGCATGGGTCGTGTGGCCCGAGGGCCAGCTCTTGCGCGCTTCATCCAGTTCGATCCCAAGCTCAAGGCGGTCGTAATAGTCGGGCCGGGGACGTCCCACCAGGTCCTTTGTAAACTCCTTGATAAAGAACCCTGCTGCGGCCGCCTGCTCCGCTCCTTTAAGATGGCGGTAGCTGCGGTCATTAAGCCAGCCCTCCTGATTGGGCAGAAGCGCGACCAGTCCCACCGTAGCGATACTAGCCCCCCATACCCAGGGGTCAGGCACCTGTTCCTCTCGATACTCCTTGTCGCCCGGCCCGTTGATCAAAGGCTTCTCAAAGAACGGCTCAGCCTTACTGGAAATGAAACCTCCGGTAGCCATACCCAGGATCAGCCCCCAGTCAAAGGCCTCCCGCTGCCACCCCCCGTAACACCCGTAACACACCATTGGGATAATCAAGATGGGTATAAGGATTCTACTATTTGCCATCAGCGCACTCTACCGCGATTATTACGGTTGTCAAGCACAGGCTCAGCGTGCCCCAGCCTGCACCGCGGTCTGGTGTCGACTGCTCCAGCCTATGCTTTTATATTATGAACGGACTGGAGAGTCCGTTCTACACTTCAAAAAATGTAGGGGCAAGGCATGCCTTTCCCTTAATGCTCCTTTTTTCTGACGCAAAAAGATCGCAGGAGAGTTTAGCGCTCTCTTCGCTCCACCTCGTCGAGCCAGCCGAGGCGAATGTGTGAGCGTCGGTCGCGCCGGGTGTATGGCTTGATATCTAGCACAGGCGTGCCGTCGGTCATATCCACGCCCTTGATGTGAAGGATGTTTTTATCACGCTTGAGTAAGCGAACAACCGTTAATCCCAAAGGATTAGGCCGACATGGGTGGCGGGTAGCGAATACACCTCTTTTGGGGCAAGGCCGCATCAGAGGCGAAACAAGCAACTCTCGTCCTTTCGATAGGTGAAACCACCACAACACGTAGATGTGCGAGAAGCCATCGATGTCCTTGAGACCTTTCGCGTATTCTGGGAATATCTCGATGCTTCCCTTGATAAACCGGGAGCGCAAGGGATGGATGTCTGCGGGATCGGTGTATGGCGAGTGGATTACTCCGATGGGGCTAATGGGAATAGAAACTTTTTCAAAAAGACTAGCCAAGTTTGAACCTTCGCAAAAAATTTTATTTGAGAGGTATAGCTACGACCACTTTACAGTAAAAAGTATAATTATTTTTTTTCATTAAATCAGACTTAAGATATAGCCCTACCAAAACATAGCAGGTATCAGATATTGAAAGAGGGGGCAATTTCAGTTTACAGTAGGTGTCTTTTACAGGATAACGGTATAACCCGTAGTAATACTTACCATCTTTAGTAATGATACAAACTTCCATAGACCCAGTTTTATCTATACCAGCGAGATTTTTTACAGTTAGCTCTGCTCCTTCACGTTGGGAATAAAAAAGCGTACAGGATTTAGGTGCCAAAACTTCAAGTAACCAATGATCCATTTTGTTAAAACAAGTCTTACCTAGGCTGATTGGCGTATCTAATGAGGGATATGTGTAAGTTAAAGCCTCAATCATTCTTTCCTCTGCACGTGCCTCTTGTTCTTTAAGTTTCGCCATCGAATCGGCAGCAAGTTCTATATCACTTACTAAACCAATGTAGCTTTTTGGTATACTCTTTTTCATTTCATTTAGTGCTCGTCTTGTCTTATATGAAGTTGTAGTATCTAGGATTTGGTCAACCATTTTATAGAATTCCAGCATTTGTCTTTTTCCTTCTTCTTGTATTAGCCGCAAACTATCTGAAGCTGACTTAGCTTCCTCTTGGGCATCTATAAGGTTCTCTTGGACTACTTTGAGCTCCTTTTGGCTTTTTTGGCTGTCAATTCCGAAATATATGGCGACTGCTAATGAAGTTACCGTAAGTACCCACGAGAGAATGGCGGTCCAGCTGAAGATCACTTTTTTATGCATACGGAATTTTCTTCTTTTCTTCGGTTTGATTTCTTCAGAAGGTTGAACTTGTTCCAGACTATTTCCCTTTCGCATTTTGATATTATAATCCCACCTTTGTAGCCGTCAAGCAGGTTAGTACACGAGAATTCTTCAGGTTTCTATGGTGTTCTTCACGGAACCGATGACAATTATGCATGAAGCTGAGGGATTGGATAACGCTCGGTGCGGCGATCGTTCTGATCGCTGGTGCATTCATCCTGGGTATGCGCTGCCGAGGCGGAGAATCGCAAACGGTGGTGTTACGGGTCCACGATACACTGCGCATCAGCCAGATCGTTCGAGATACCGTGCTACGGTGGTATGAGAGGATAGTGTGGAAGGAGGCCGAGCCTGAGACGGTGGTTGTGTATGCCGACACCATCAGGCCGGACACCATCTGGGGTCGCTGGCCAGAGGCGATCATCTCGCTCGATTACTCAAGGGGGAAGCTCAGCTTCACGAGCCTTTTGCCTGTCCCGGATTCCCAGGGGGCCAGGGAAGGGATCATCAAGGATTACAGCTACAAGGTGGGCGAGCGGTTTGCGATTCGCACAAAGGGTGAGGGATTTCACGTGCGCACGAAAAGATCGGGGCCCAGGTTCGAGGTAGGGGTCGGCTCGGGGGTGAGGCTTCTCGGCGACACCCTGCAAGCCCGTGTCGTTCCCTTCATTTTTGCCTCCTTGGTTTACCGCGGGCTGAGCCTGGGCCCCCGCCTTGACACAAAAGGGCTGCACCTCTGTCTGAGTTATAGGTGGAGCTTTTAATGATTCTATCAGATAGGAACTGCGATCTTTTTGGTGAAGCCAAAAAGGAGCATTATTTGGGGGGTCCCCGCGAGTTCGCGTAGCGAAATCGTGGGGTGAAAATAAGTGGATATGCGGCCCGGAGACGTGGGAATTACTTGACGCAAGGAACTTAATTGTTAAAGGCCGCCTAAGATAGCCTCCTTCCGAGCCTCCACAAGCCACTAGGAGTCTAAGTTAATTCCCCCCTTGACAAATCATTCTTAAAAACATATACTCCTTTATGAATTTCTTAACTGTCATTATCTTGTGCTTGGTGCTTCCTCCCAAGCCACCAAACTTCCCTCAAACTACATCCAATGGTATGAATATTGCGAATATTCAGCTCTGGAAAACTCCCCACACTTTCACGAATACGACTGCGAGCTCCAGGATGTAGTAGATACCTTCCAGCCGCCTTACACAACCAAACTCATAGGACTTAACCACTTCTGGGGCGAGGTTGATTCCCTTTTTGGAGAGCTCAATTACTGCGCCGATACTAGTTGTACCTCACTCTCTGTTGGTGACAAAGGCGCGGTTTTCATCCGCTGGTACCCACATGAGGAAGTGGTGGTCGTAAATATGTTGCCCTTTGGGGAACAGTTCAATTATATCGCCCATGAGAAAAAGGGGATGCAGAAGATTACTATAGGAGGCAGGAAGGCCTTACGTCTACGCGGATGGTGGTGGGATACGCAGTGCGATGATATTTATCAGGCCGTAGGCTCATTCACCACCTATCTTATACCTACGGAGAAGCTTGACTTCCGGATAACCTGTTTGACCCAATTCTATGAACGCGATCCCCACTACTGGCCGGAAGGAGTAGGCTACGAGGACGCTGTACCTGAAGATTGGACCTACGAAAAGACAGGCCCCGACCGCATCCGCGAGCTTGAGCGGGCGGTGGAGCAGACCTTCAGACCAAAGGAGTAGCCGGTGCCCTTGATCGTATTGAGATAAGATTGCACCCCAATCACCCTGTAATTTACTCGTTAATTCCTAGAGTAGGCCTTGACAAGTAAGAAATTTGGACTAAAGTAATTATAGAGGACGGTTAGGTCCGAGGAGATGCCTCGCGACCTAGAGATGCGGGAGTAACAGTATAGGCAAGGAGGCGTAATGCATTGGCAAAGAGCAATTATTGCTGTAGCCTTCTTAGGGGTTGTGGTTGGAGGGTTGGTCTGTGCGGCGAAGCCGCTGCAGATCATAGCAGGTGGTGAGACCACAGAAGTTCTCAAGATTGAGAATGAGAGACTCGTACTCACCTATAAGTTCACCCGACCAGTTGACCCCAGCTCTGTTACAAACGGCGGGACGTTTATCGTTAGCACCGATCTTGTCGAGTTGGTGAACGGTAAGATTACATTTCCAGATGAACAAACCTTGAAGTTTGAGTCCCTGCAGCCGGCAAGCGAACTTCTTCCTGAAGGAGGGGGGATGCTAAAGGTTAGGGTTGTGGGTCGTTCACGGTTCCAGGAGTGGGTAGCCGAGAAGAACGGTCACCCGATAGATGGAGATCGCGACGGGACAAGCGGTGGAGACTTTATCGCCGAGTACCAGTGCAGGCTTTGAGGTAATAGCCCCTCTGGGGCATACAATAGCAGGAGGCTTTTGATAAGGTTGTCTATGGATTAGGAGGGCAGACACCTAAATGTCCTGGCTGATCAGGCTGAGGGCTGATTGGCCAGGCTCTTTTTTGAGACCCCTTGCTGTGGAGACCGGTCCACTTAAAAAGCCTCACTCTCCACCTGCCACCCTGGTAGCTAACTTTTGGCGCACTAACTTGACCACCCCTGTTGCCTCATGTAAGAATATGTATGGGCGACGCATACCCTATGAGATGTACAACATCTCAAGGGGCAGGCCCTGCGTCGCCCCTACAACTTGATTAAAGGGTTCGTAGTGGCCGACGTTCACGGCTTTGCCGCGCGCTTCGCGTCAGGTCGGCCCGATTCATTGATATTCGGGGTCCCCGCTCGGCTACGCAGTAGACGAGTGGGGTGTGGTTGACAAGCTCTATTTTTGGCCTAGGGTTATATTACTAACCAACCGAGGAGGTGGTTTGTGAAAAAAGGAATGGTCTTTCTTGCGGTTGTGGTTTGCCTGGTGGGGGCGATTCCCGCTTACGCCTCAGGCAGGGTTTGGTCGGAGGTTGCCGACAATACCGCCATCGTCCACCATGACAGTGCCTGGTTTAACTGCTGCGCGGATATGTCATTTGAGATTAAGCCCAATCCGGATACCGCAGGCATCATAGATATCTACGAGCGCGATCTGGGGACCCACCCATGCTATTGCATGTGTTACTTCGACTTCACCCATATCCTGGAAGGCCTTGAGCCTGGAACCTATCTTGCCCGCGTTTGGGAAGCCTCCTACGACGAAGAGTATACACTGGCCGGCACCACGATCTTCACAATAAAAGCCCAGCTAGGCTCGTTCAGCACTACTACCCTGATGAGCGATTGTTACGACGCCGAGGGGGCCGAGGAGCCTCCCAGTTCTCCCCATACAGGTCTGGAGCTTACCAACGCTTCCTCAAGCCCAACCCAGCAATCTGCGCAGATTCGCTACTTTCTTCCAACCCAGACCGAGGTGTTGATTCAGATCTATGACGTGACCGGGACCAGGGTGCGTACGTTGGATCTGGGCAGCCAGGAGCAAGGCGAGCACCTTGTTATCTGGGATACCCGCGAGGAATCAGGTCAGCCCATACCTCGAGGGATATACTTCGTAAGGCTCCAGGCCGCAGGCCAGGCACGCAGCCTGCCCTTGATCGTGTTGAGGTGATAACGCGCCCACACGCGAATACCCTCGCCCTCTGGGGTCCCCGCTCGGTCGTGCAGCGAACGAGTGGGGTGTGGTTGACAAGCCCCATTTTTGGCCTACATTAATATTGATAACCAACCGAGGAGGTGGTTTGTGAAAAGAAACTACCTGGTAGTGGTGGCTTTGATGCTGGTGGCCGCCGCGGTTCCGGCATACGCCCTGTCAGGCAAGGTGTGGTCAGAGGTTGCCGATAACGTCGCCTATGTCCACCACGACGACGCATGGTTCAACTGCTGCCCGGAGATGGTCTTTGAGATCCGAAAGGGTGGCTACACCATAGACATCTTCGAGCAGGATACTTTTCCACAATGCGATTGCATGTGCTATTTCAACTTCGCCCACACCTTTAAGGGGCTTGCGCCCGGAACCTACGTTGCCCGTGTGTGGGAGTCTACTTCCCCTGGTGGGGATTACTTCCTGGCCGGCAGAACCACCTTTACGATTCTCGCCCTGATCGGTCCAACAGATGTCTCGACTCAGATGAGCGATTGTCACATGGAGCCGGGGGTTACCGAGGAATCCTCACCTGCCAGAGGATTGGAGCTTGAGAATGTTTCCTCAAGCCCGGCCCATAAATCGGTAGGGATTCGCTACCATCTGCCTGCCCAAGCTGACGTTACACTAGAAATATATGATGTAATCGGCACCCGGGTGCGCGAATTGAACATTGGCAGCCAGGAGGAAGGCGAGCACCTTGTTATCTGGGATACACGCGAGGAATCAGGTCAGCCCGTTCCTCGAGGGATATACTTCGTAAGGCTAAAGGCAGCAGGCGAGTCGCGCAGTCTGAAGCTAATCGTGTTGAGGTAGGGAGAAGATCATAGTAGTAGCGCGAACCTCAGCGCACCCCCTTCGGGTGTCAGGTTCGCTTGCTGATTAAGGAACAAGCGAGGCTAAAGTAGACTGCATATAACTGCGATCTTTTTACCCCTCCGGCGCACAGGTGTCCGCAGGCAAAAAGGAGCATTCCTACACTTGACTTTTCCCTAGTCATCTTCTATAATACCTGATGCAAGCGGGGTTCCCGAAGACATACGACCCAAAAGGTATAGAGGAGCGGCTGTATAAGGCCTGGGCGCAGGAGGGTTTGTTCACGCCCAAGCCTGATGAGGAAAAGGAAAAGTTCGTCATAGTTATACCCCCGCCCAACGTTACCGGTAAGCTGACCTTAGGTCACGTTCTGGATAACGAGCTTCAGGACATCCTGGTGCGGTTTGCCTCGCTTGCGGGCAACGAGGCGCTGTGGGTTCCTGGAGAAGATCACGCGGGCATCGCCACCCAGGTGGTGGTGGAGCGCAAGCTTGCCGAGGAAGGAAAATCTAAGGAAGATTTGGGGCGCGAGGGGTTTATTAAGGAGGTGTGGCGCTGGGCCGAGGAGCACCGGGATATCATCCGGCGTCAGCTTGAACGAATGGGCTGCGCTTTGGACTTCTCGCGCGAGCGTTTTACCCTGGATGAGGGGCTTTCCCGCGCGGTGCGCAAGGCATTCGTGCATCTTTACGATAAGGGGCTCATATACCGCGGCTTGCGCATAGTGAACTGGTGCCCGCGCTGCCATACGGCTATCTCGAACGAGGAGACCTCCTACGAAGAGCGCCAGGGTTCGCTGTGGTACATCCGCTATCCGCTTGAAGACGGTTCCGGCCACGTCACCGTTGCAACCACCCGGCCTGAGACCATGCTCGGGGATACGGCCGTTGCCGTTCATCCTCGAGACGAGCGCTACAAGAAACTCATCGGTAAGAACGTCATCCTGCCTCTCATGGGCCGGCGCATACCCGTGATCGCCGAGGGGTCGGTCCAACCCGATTTCGGCACCGGTGCGGTAAAGGTTACCCCTGCTCACGACGCCGCGGACTACGAGATAGGCAAGCGCCATGATCTCGCAAAGGTGCGGGTGATCAATGAGGCAGGCGTGATGACCGAAGAGGCGGGCGCCTACGCCGGGAAAGACCGCTACGCGGCACGAAAAGAGATCGTTCGAGACCTGGCATCTCAGGGACTCCTGGAAAAGACCGAACCCTACCGGCTCTCGATCGCTACCTGCTCTCGTTGTGATACGGTTATCGAACCCATCCTGTCAGAGCAGTGGTTCTTGCAGATGAAGCCCTTGGCCGAGCCTGCAATCAAGGCGGTCCAGGACGGGGTCATAAGATTCTATCCGGAACGATGGAAGAATTTATATTTCCACTGGATGCGTTCGATCCAGGACTGGTGCATCTCGCGGCAGCTGTGGTGGGGCCACCGCATACCGGTCTACACCTGCCCAAAATGCGGACACGTCTTTGCGTCCGTGGATGAGCCTTCGGTCTGCCCCAGGTGCGCGGCTTCCGACCTTACCCAGGACCCGGACGTTTTAGATACCTGGTTTTCTTCCTGGTTATGGCCGTTCTCGGTGATGGGCTGGCCCGAAGAGACTGAAGACCTCAAGCGCTACTACCCGACCAACACCCTGGTCTCGGGCTGGGACATCATCTACTTATGGGTCGCGCGTATGATCATGGCAGGGCTTGAGTTCACTTCTAAGCCGCCGTTCGACGCCGTATTCTTCCACGTGATGATCCGGGACGAGCGCGGCAGAAAGATGAGTAAGAGCCTTGGGAACTCGCCCGATCCGTTCGATCTTATAGATAAATACGGCGCGGACGCGCTGCGCTTCGGCCTCATGCTCATCACCCCGCGCGAGCAGGATGTGTGCTACTCCGAGGAGCGAATCAAGGTGGGGCGCAACTTTGCCAACAAGCTCTGGAACTCGGCAAGACTGCTTGACTCACTGCGGAATGGAGAGGAGGCAGAGATTCCACTCGACCCTGCACCCACCGAGCGCTGGATGCTTGCAAGACTGGCAAAGGCGGCTGATGAAGCCGCAACACTTATCAAAAAACACGATCTTTACAATGCGGCTAAGTATCTTTACAACTTTTACTGGCACTCCTTCTGCGACTGGGGGCTTGAGTTTGCAAAGATCGCAAAGCGGGAGGGTCGGCCCATCTCCGCAGCGTTATACGTATTCCGCTCCTCCTTGGCCATGCTTCATCCATACATGCCGTTCATCACCGAGGAGCTCTGGGAGCGGTTCAGCCTTGCAGATCATCGGCTTTTTTCTGACCGCTGGCCCGAGGTCCCCCCGGAGTTCAGGGAAACAGATGCATCCGTAGACGCGATGGTTGATCTCGTGACCGCTGTCCGTACCATGAGGGCTGAGCTTGGAGTCGGAAAGGATACGCCGGTTCCGGTTGCGGTCGTCACGAAAGACGAGGAACTCTTTGCCTCGCTTAAGGAGAATATGATCTTTCTTGCCGGTCTTGCCAGGATCGAATCTGTGGCTCGTGTTCAGGAGAAACCGCATCCTTCGACCGGTTCGGTGTTCGGGTGGGGAGCCGTGTATCTACCGCTTGCAGAGCTTGTCTCTTCCGGCAGACTTAATCTTGAGGCCGAACGTGCCCGAATCTCCAAGGAGTTAGCCAAGCTGGAAGGTGAGGTCAAAAAGATCAACTCGCGACTGACAGATGATGGGTTTTTATCCAACGCGCCCGATGAGATCGTATCCGGGGAACGCGAACGTCTGGAGACGTTTACCGCAAAGATCGCGCGTCTGCGCGAGCTCAAGGAGGGTCTTACGTGAGATATTTAGGTTGGATTTTAGCGCTGCTCTTCGCTGCCGCCGGGGTGGCCGGCTACTTCATCTTCTACGCGCCCTTGGAGCGCGGCTACGCCGAGCAGGCCGAGGAGATAAAGATGTGGACAGATAAGGTGGCGGTTCTGCAGGGGAAGCCGATCGATACAATGCCTGCACCCGATACCGCAACCTCTGAAACCCCCTCAACCCGCGGGGCCGAATTCGACTACGGCAACCTGCTTGCAACCATCCCTTCAGACAACCTCTTTTCCTCGACCAAGCCAGGCGAACTGTCGGCCAAGGGCAAGGGCGAGCTGGATAAGCTCCTTCCCACACTTAAGACCACCCAGGGCGACGTGGTCATCATGGTCCATACCGACAACGTGCGCGTTGGCTCCTCGTTGCGCGATGTCTATCCCACCAACTGGGAGCTTACAGCGCGACGTGCGGCCGTCATAGCCCGTTACCTGCTTGCGCGGGGGATAGACTATAATAGATTGGTCCCTTGCGGCATCTCCGCCGCTCGGCCCATAGCCTCCAACTCCACGCCTGAAGGAAGGGCTAAGAACCGAAGGGTGGAGATCTACCTGCGCTGAGTTGCTCCATGCCCGGTGCATGGTTTCGTAGCCTTCTGGTTACTTCCATGAGGGAATTCAGTGGTTCAACACCGGGGTCCCCGCTTGTGCCCGCCCTTTGGGTGCACGAACGCTCAGCGGGCGTGTGGGGTGTAAAAGGGGCTTGCATTAAGGTGATTCTTGCTTATTATTCATTATTAAAGAAAGTGAATACATGATGAAGGAACTTTCGGGTATCATTTTCGGGGTCCGGGGGGATTTGCGGTGCAAATCACTGGGGTGGGTATGAAGGTTAGGTTTCTCGTTAACCCGTCTGCTGGCAAGGGCAAGACACGCAAGCGCTGGCCCGAGTTTTTTGCCGGCAAAAAGCTTGACTACAGGGTTTGCGAAGAGCCGGGGATGATCGAGCGTTTCACAAGGGAAGCGTTTAAAGAAGGGGTCGAACGGCTTGTCGTGGTCGGCGGCGACGGCTCGCTGAATACCGCTTTGAACGCGCTTTCAGGAGCCGACATCGAACTAGGGACGATTCCCACAGGGTCGGGCAACGACTTCGCTCGCACCGCGGGCGTGAAGTTCTTTGAGCCTGAACGCTACCTTGAACCCTGCAATCTGCGCCGCATCGATCTGGGCAAGGTGAATGATCGGCTCTTCATAAACATCTTCGGCTCAGGCTTCGATGCCGATACCGCACGCAGAATGCAGCTTTCCGGTATTAAGGGCGATCTTGGCTACCTGGTGGCGGTGCTGCGAACCCTGGGGACCTTTCGTTCCCCAACCGTCACCGTCCAGACCGACCGTGAGCGGCTTGAACTTGAAACTATGAGCATCTCGGTGGGCAACGGCCGCTATCACGGCGGGATGTTCATGCTCACACCCGACGCCGATCTTGCCGACGGTGAGCTTGACCTGTGTCTCGTGCGCAAGATCTCCAAACTGCGTTTCATCAGCCTCATACCCTCGAGCTTCAAGGGCAAGCACGTTGAGGTCACGGACGTGGTTTCGATGCACCGCTTCCGCCGCATGAAGCTTGCCTTCTCCGGCCAGGTCTACTATCACGTGGACGGCGAGGTCTCGAGTGAGCCATTCAAAGAGCTCCAAATATCTGTCTTGCCCAGGGCGCTTACCTTCGTTGTGCCATGAGGGGTCTTGCGCTCCTTGCTGTTCTTTTTTCGGGTTTCTTGCTCACTCTGGCTGCCGAAGAGACTACATCAAGTCCTCCAGAGTCCAATGCGCAGGATTCCTTAAAGACCCCGGCCGATACCGCGATCACCTCGCCGAAAGGCGAAATGGAGCGCAAAAACCAAGTAAGGACTGCGATGCTGCTTTCGGCCTTCATCCCGGGCGCAGGGCAGTTATACAACGAAAGCTACGCAAAGGGCGGGCTGATCGCGGCTGCCGAGATCGCACTCGCCTGTTTCACCGTCCGCGAACATCTGTTGATGATCGGCGTGGACGAGATGTGGTCTGACGACGTGCCTAGCTCCGTCAAAGGCCCGAGGATAGATTCTCTTCGTAACCTTCATCAAGACCGGCGCAACGTTTTTGCGTTCTTTACCGGCGCGGTGATCGCCTTCGCGGTCTCAGACGCATACGTGGATGCCCACATGTTCAGATTCAAGGAGCAGCAGCGGCTCTCGCTCGTTCCCGCAGAGCAGGGGATCGGCCTGGCTCTCCGTTACCGATTCTAACCCTTTATCGGCAAATCAAGATAAGACACTCTTGTCTGTTCTATAAATATCGGTAACTTGTAGAACGGACACTCCTGGCTATAAATATCTAAAAGCCGCAGGCTGGAGAGCCTGCGCTACATTGCTTTGAAGATTTTGTTCCGGGGCAATTCTATTTGCCTGCCCGCTCCATGCCCGCGCGGATCTGCGAGGTGGTGGCAAGACGACTGTAGTCTGTATAGAGCCAGCGCCCTTCCAGGCTTGAGGACTTGATCTCGTATACCGCGATGCCCACGCCCATCGCGTTCGAGTAGCCGGTTACGAACACCTCGTCCACTGCAAAACCCGTGCCGCAGTACTGCGAGCTGTCAGATGCCCGGCACCTTACGGTGTAGGTAGCGCCGGTGCGTTCAAGCATCATCTTGCCCTTGTAGGACATCTGGTTGGGGTGGGAGCCTTGCACCGTGTAGGTTCCGGTCAGGGGATGGTTGGAGGCCCTGATGCGCTCGGCGTTCGCGGTCTTCTCGCAGCGCAGCTTGTCGCCGTCCATCCGGGCCGCAAGTCCGCTGAGGCCGTCTGCCGCTTTCTTGTAGGCAAGCACCCGGGTATGTTTGTGTCCTTGCACCGCGCACACCGCTCCCAGCACGTCGCCCATCGCCAGTCCGTTGCCGTAGTAGACACTGCTGTCTGCAAGCTGCCAGCACAGGTTGTATCCGTCGCCTGCGCGGCGGACGGTCAGGGTGCCGGTATAGCCAGGGCCGCGGATCGCGTAGACGCCGGAGAAGTCCACCGAGTCTGCGCGGCGTGAGAAGTAAAGGCTTTCTTTGCTCAGCACCATGCCTTTAAAGCTCCAGTTGTTTAACGAGAGCCACCACACGATGCCGAGCGCCGCCATCCCGATGAACAGCGCCGCAATACCCCAACGCTTGCGCACTAACCGCCTCCTTTGGCTTGGAACAAAAGAATATTGACGATGAGGGGGATGTCAACCCGTAACACATCCCGTACCCTTCAGGGTATTCTCATTACTGTTTGGAGCTTACGCTCCAGAAATCTAAGGACATAACACATCCCATGTAGCGCGAGGCTTTAGCCTCGCTGAGGATTCTGAGGAGGTCGCTGATGAGGGCTGCGCCGGGTTTCGTAGTTGCAGAACGGCCTTGCCGCGGCCACGAGTTCGCTCATCAGGGCCTTGCGCCCGGCTGCCGTCAGGCCCCGGGTCGGGAAGGCCGAAACGTAAAGGTCTTGCACCGAACCGGCAATCACCAGCCAGCACGGGTAGGCGGGATGGCGCTCGTCAACCCTCAGCGCGGAAAGGTCTTGCGCTTCGCCGAAATAAATCACTTGATAGCCGAATCTGGTAAGCGTGGAAGCGCCAGCTATCAGAAGTGCATAAATCCCTGATGAGTGAGGAGGCTTCCACTTCACCAGCTTAACCGGCTCGCTGAACCGGCAGCCACCGAGGTTGATAGGCATCATTTTCCCCTTGTTTCAAGCTCGAATTGTTGTCAAAAAACGGTCAGCATAACGCATTTTGTATTTTAAACCTACAGAAGGAATTGTCAAGGCTCATTTTTTGGTCTGCAGCAGGTAGAATGTGAAGCAGTTTTGTTTATTCTTCAAAAATGAAAGTAGATGACGTTGCATTGCGCAGGAAAGTGGGACAAGAAATACGCCGCAGGCGGAAGGCACTGAGCTGGTCTCAGGAGAAGCTGGCCGATGAGGCAGGCATTACCTTCAAACACGTAAGCAAGATAGAACGCGCCCTTTCCAATCCCAGCCTTACTACGCTTTACCGGATTGCAGCCGCCCTTAAGGTCACTCCGAACGATTTGCTGGGTCTCAGCCCTTCCGGTGAAACTTCCCATGACCCCAGGATTCTTTTTGAAAAGCTGCTTGACTCATTGAAGGGACAGCCAAGGCTCCAGATGGAGTTTCTCAAACGTTTGTTCGACGAGACTGCCAGGTTGCTCAAGTAGTGGATATGGAGTGCAATGACCGTGTCATTGCGGCGACAACGCGGTTGTCGCACTCCAAAATCATGAAAGCAGATGACGTTGCATTGCGCAGGAAAGTGGGAGAAGAAATACGCCGCAGGCGGAGAGCACTGGGGTGGTCTCAGGAGAAGTTGGCCGAGAAAGCCGGGATTAGTTTCAAGTACGTGAGCAAGATTGAACTTGGTTTTTCTAATCCCAGCGTTACTATACTGAACCGGATTGCGGTTGCACTTAAGACCTCCCCGAACGATCTCTTGGATTTCAGACTTCCCGGTGAACGCACACCCGATCCTAGAATTCTTTTTGAGAAGCTGCTTGAATTGCTGAAGGGAAAGCCGAAACTTCAGGTGGAGCTTATCAAGCGTCTTGCTGAGGAGGCTGCCAGGCTGATCAAGTAGTATACGAAATGTTTAACTGACTGGCTTATGCTTTACTTGTGAAAATTAAAGACGATGAGATGCTTAGGAAGTTGGGAATAGAGATACGGAGTAGACGAAAGGCGCTACGCTTGTCTCAGGAGAAGTTGGCCGACGAGGTCGGTACCACGCTCAAGCACGTAAGCGAGATAGAGCGCGGTCTTTCCGCTCCCAGCGTAATCATACTGGCGCGGATTGCAACGGCACTGAAGGTTACGCCGAACGATCTTTTAGGCTTTGGCGCATCGGCTGAAAACATGCACGACCCCAGGATTCTTTCAGAAAAGTTGTTTGAGCTGCTCAAGGGACACCCCAAGCTTCAGATGGAGTTCATCAGACGCCTCGCCGACGAGGCCGCCCGCCACGCAAAGTAGCCCCGCCCCCACTAACCTAACCGACGCCCCAGGAAAAGATATTCCCCTCCTCTGGTGGGAGGGGTCGGTGGCTCGAAGAGACACCGGGGGAAGGGGCATAATTCCCTCTCCCCCTGGGACGTGTGCCCCCTGAGGGTAGAGGGGCAGAGGTGAGGGTGTCATTGCGAACCTCGAAGAGATGACGCAGGGTGCGGGCCGACTTACGCGTAGCGGCGTCTAATCGCCAAAGTCGGCCCCTACGAGCCTTTGGCTTGGGACAAAAGAATATTGACGATGACTACGATGTCAAGGGCTTATGTGCTCCTATTCTCAAGAATCAGACTCAATAGGTTTTTTTAGTTCATCGAGAATGTTTTGCGGAATCTCGAGTCGAGTAGCTAAATTACAAGCTTCTTCATATTGTTCTAAGAATTTATTTTTTTTATTATAATTAGAGAAGAACTGAAAGAGATTTTGAGCTGGAGGGTCATAAGTCCAACTTCTAGTTATTGCGACAGTCAACCAACGATATTTTAAGGCATCTTCCAATGGTGGGAGGTCTCTTAGACGTCCTTCAGCATAGGCAGTCATTATATAAGCAAAGAAGTTGTCAAGCTGATTCAATATTGTTACAGTCCAATTTTTTTTGTAACAGAGCTTAATAAATATTTCGACAAGGGTTTTGATGTTCTGCCAGAGAGATACAAGAATCCCTGATGGGTATTTCTGAAGTGCCAAGGTATGTTTCGCCGTAACATCCAGGGTTCTTGAAGCTTTTAATGCCAATTCTTGGGTCCAAGCGTCTTCGTCGGCCAAAGAGCTTGTTTGATTAATCAAACCACCAACCAGAATGGTAAATGTGTCTATATTAATATTGTCTGAATAAATAGCGTGTTCGTATCCATCTAAAGCGGTATGGAAGAGTTCAAGATCGCCTTTTCCTATTGCATATGAACCTGCCTTTACACCTAAGGATAGAAACCAATTCCAAAAATGATTCCATTCTTGGTTAGCAAGATACTCTTCTGAATATGGCTTAAGTTCCTTTAGGGTTCGACTGACGATTAAACCATCTTTGTCGTCTTTAATCTTACTTGGGGTTAATTTCTGAATTGTTGCTCTAAAGATTTGACTCCCAACGGGGTCTTCATGCTCTATCAATATAGGTATATATTTACAGTAATGAGGAAGGATAAAGTAGGAATAGATGTACGTATCTTCTCCAACGAACTTCTCCATTAATTTATCCGTACGCATCCGATTAATGTTAATGTGGATTTTCCAGTTTTCCCATTCATTATCAAGTCGGTTCTCGTACAACTCCATTGTTTGTTTGATTAAAGCATTGAAATTGTTCTGGAATCTATTTCTCCTATCGACAGGTGTGACGTTTCTGAGGTCTTGCATTGAAATTGCATTGATTAAATTAAACGATACTTCATCGCACCTTGTCGAGATAATCAATTCAGCATCCGAATTCCGTTTTTCCAACGTATCAATCGTTCTTATGAAATCTGTAATATTTCTAAGGGTTGAAGGCTGATATTTTTTCACAGTATTGAAACCTGTTCTTTCTAGCTCATGTAATATTTGTCTGATTGCCCTTACATTATTTATTGCTTCTATTGCCACGTCGTGTAACTTCTGAAAGACCATATTATGAAGTCGCGTTTCATCCATTCCTGGTTTTAAATAACCGCATTTTTCCTCAATAGCAAATGTTAATTCGACTAGCGCTTTAACAGCGTAATCGTACGTTCCATAATCTTGGGTATGTAGAGAACCCAGTACAATGTTATTCAATTCTAATATTGCTTTTTCGGCTTTCCTATTAACGACTTTACCTTCTTGTGATTGCATCAAGAACCTCACTTTGTAACCTGTCAATAATCCTTGGTAAATTGGTCCACCTTATGATGTACCAGAAAAACCAAGCAATAGAGAGCGCGGAGATAGTGGCTATAATCGCAACGACGAGTGCACCATTACTTGCAGGGCTTCGAAGTAACCAAAGAGGAAAGGCGACGGCCAGAGCAAAACCTACAATATACACTAAGACCCTCCTGTTAAAGATTATTCTCATAGGGACAGCGGTATACCTGCTTAGACGTTGGATAATTAAAGGGGCAAGCGCAAAGACGATTGCGAATAGAGCTGCCAGTGCTTGAGCGGCAGCGCTTAATAGGTAGTGATACCTTTGGTCGTTCACTTCTGTTGGGGTAGTCAACCACAGGATTGCAACGTTCAAAACCTTCCAAATAGGAATCCAAAGTTTGAAGAGAACGAACGCACCAACTGCACATGCGACACCCACCACAATTAGTGTCCAACCCCACCAAGATATTCTTCTTCCGTTGCTCATGAGGGATGATAGGCTGGGGGGGTGTAAATGTCAAGTGAATTCACCCCACGCGATCGCTTCGCGCTCGCGCACCCAAAGGACGGGCACAAGCGGGGACCCCGGAAGAAACCCTAGCCCCTCCACTCGACGAGAAGAAAATCTCCCCTCCCTTGATGGGAGGGGGTAGGGGGAGGGTGAAACAGATCACCCCCTTCTCCATCCTCTACCCACAGGGCACTTCGCCCCGTCAAGGAAGAGGATTGGAGCGCGTGCTCTTAGCCCGCCCCACAAATACCCCCAATTACCCCGATTTTGACCACCTTTTGACCACCTTCTGACCAGCTTTTGTCCACCTTTTGACCAGCTTTTTTTACCCCACGAATCTGCTTCACCCAACCGGGGTGCAGGCGCGCTCGTGCGGGGCAAAAAAAAGCGGCGGACGGGACTTGAACCCGCAACCAACGGCTTGGAAGGCCGTTACTCTACCATTGAGTTACCACCGCCTGGGTAAAGTATAGCAAGCACCCCACAGATGTCAAGATTGCCTCAACCGAT